>VBII01000213.1:0-5099 GCA_005887735.1 Chloroflexota bacterium | reverse complement strand
TTGGGCCGTGTCAAACCCTCGCCTGCTGCTCTAGATGAACCAGTCCCAGGCCTCGCATCAGCTTGGTGGCGAAGTAGCCCTCCTCCGAGCTGAACGCCGCGCCTCCCGCGAAGGCGATGCCTTCGGTGCGGTTGACCGTGTTGCCGTTGCCGTCCGTGGTTACGAAGGTGGCGTCGCGAGACGCCTTCACGTTCTGAGCGATCTTGTCGAGCACGAAGTCCCACGAAACGCTCTTCCACCCGGTCGCGCCCGGGGCCCTGTACTGCGGTGACTCGACCCGACGCGGCGAGACCGCGAGCTGCATCGCCGTCGCGCCTTTGGGGCACAGCCGACCTTCGTTGACGGGGCTGTCCGGATCGCCTTCGATCTGCAGCAGCTCGACGCTGCCGTTGCTGTTCTGGCGGGTGTAGGCGACCAGCGAGCAACCTACCGCGCAATAGGGACAGACAGAATGCAACTCTTTCGCGCCGGCGATGCGGAGCTTCTGCTTCACCTTGGTCGACTCGGCCAAGGCGGCATCAAAACCGAGGCCCGCGGCAACCATGGCGCTCGCTCCGGCGACGCCAACCTTGAGGAATCCCCGACGCGTCACTGTCGGCATCCCAAACCCCCCGAACGGATTGACGCTAGCTCAGGTCGGTGCCGACGTCAAGTTTCAGCCGGTTGACATCAGCAGGTCGCTGCGATCGTCCGGCTCCGGATTGCGCATCAGGTCGATCAACCGCGGATCCCATGCGACGACCACGCCGGTGACACCCGCGGCTTCCTGCTCGCGCATGACTGCGGCCCACGCGTCACGGTTGGCCGGCATGGCGATTGATACCCACGTCTCGTCCGCCGGCAGGCCCACAACGATTCGACCCCGGCTCAGGCGCTGCAGGATCGCCTCGGATTCGGGGTTGGTCGGCCGCAGCTTGACGCGGCTCGTGACCGCGGCGATCGCGCCCATCAGGACTCGCTGCTCCTCCCCATCCCCGTCCAGCCCGACCATGTCGGCGCCTGCAGCTTCCAGTGCGCGTACGTCCGCCAGGAACTCTGCGGCGTCGCCGATCTCGGCCGGCATCGTCACCGCGACTTTGACCACGGGACTAAATCTAGCGCGGGCTCCTGACTCTGCTGAGGTGCTCGATCGACTCGCGGAACGATTTCGCAAACCCCGCCACTCCTTCGTCCTCCAGCTCCTGGGTGATCGCGGCCAGGTCGATCCCGCTCACCGCCAGGTGGTCGAGCAGGCGTCGAGCGCCGTCCACGTCTCTCTGGAGCGTGAGCGCCGCGCGCCCATGGTCTGCGAAGGCTTCGAGGGTCGCCACCGGCATCGTGTTGACGGTCGCCGGCCCGATCAGCTCTTCGACATAAATCGTGTCGCGATAGCGCGGGTTTTTGGTCGAGGTGCTGGCCCACAGGCAGCGCTGAACCGACGCGCCCGCGTCCCTCAAACGGTCCCACCGGGGGCCGGAGTGAAGCTGGCCGAACATCTCGTAGGCCAACTTGGAGTTTGCGATCGCGGCGCGGCCGAGCAAGCCCGCCAACTCGCGCCTTCGAGCCTCATCGATCGCTTGCATCTTCCTGGTCAGCTGCTCGTCGACCTTGGTGTCCAGACGGCTGACAAAAAAGCTCGCCACGCTGTGGACGCGGCCGAGGTCGCCGCCCTTCCGCAAGAATTCCTCCAGCCCCGCCAGATAGGCCTCGACCACCTTGACGTAGCGTTCGACCGCGAAGATCAGGGTGACGTTGATGTTGGCGCCCTCGGCGGTCATCGCCTGGATTGCAGGAAGACCGGCCGGCGTGGCGGGGATTTTCACCATCACGTTTGGCCGCGCGGTTCGTCGCTGGAGGTCGCGAGCCGCAGCTATCGTCCGGTCGGTGTCCGCGGCGATCTCGGGCGAAACCTCGATGCTGACGAAACCGTCCCCGCCTCGCTCCATCTCGAAAACCGGACGAAAGACGTCGGCGGCGGCCTGGACGTCCTCGATCAGCAGGTCCCAGACAATCGACTCGGCGTCCTGGCCGCGGTCGAGCCGCCTCGCCACATCGTCGGCGTAGGCGTCCGAGGTCTCGAGCGCTTTGGCGAAGATCGTCGGGTTGGCGGTGACGCCGCTGACGCCGCGGTCGCGGAACCGGGCGAGCTGTCCGGAGCGGATCATGTCGCGGTCGATCTGGTCGAGCCAGACGCTTTGGCCCAATCGCTTCAACTCGGCGATCGGATTGCTTTTTTCCATGGTCTACCCCCTAACCATGAAACGTCGCGCCGCCCCCCTTTACTCCCGCATACTCGGGCGGTGACCGATCGCGAAGCGACCGAGCCGATCCTGAGCCTGATGCCCCTGGCGGCGACGCTCGGCATCCGGGCCGAGGTCTACAGCGCGGATGAGGTGGTGTTGTCGATGGACTGGGCGGCTTCGCTCTGCACCGCGAATGGAATCCTTCACGGCGGTGCGATCATGGCGCTGGCGGATTCGGCGGGAGGCACCTGCGCGATGCTGAACCTTCCCACTGACGCCTCGGGCACCTCCACCATCGAGTCCAAAACAAACTTCTTGGGCGCGGTGCGCAGCGGAGCGGTGACGGCGACGTCGACGCCGCTGCACCGCGGCAGCACGACCATCGTCGTGGAGACCGCCGTGCGCGACTCCGGCGGCAAGCTGGTCGCTAAGGTGACGCAGACACAGCTGGTGCTGCGCGCGCGAACCTAACGCTTTTCGGCTGCCACCACTTTGGCGCGCAGCTCGTGCTTCAACTCAGACGAATCGAGCGACGCGCTGAGGTGGCCGGCAACCACCTTCTTGAGCCGTTCGGGGAGCATGCGCTCAAAGGTTGCGCGCGCCTCATCTGGGCCGGCCACGTACATGAGCATGTACGCGCCGGTGCTCATCTCGCGCTCCACGGTCTTGACCGCGCTCTCGAGGTTGGCCTTCGCCTTGTTCTCCGCCTTGCGCTGATTGCTTGCCGCCGACGTGCCCCCAGCGCGGGAGTGGCGGACCTCGGCGCCGTTCATGTTCTGCAGCGGGATGATCTCGTCGAGGATGGCGCCGAAAGTCTTCGCGTGCTCCTTGTCGACGACCGCGATCAGGGCGGGCGGGTAGTGCTCGAGCTGGCGCAGGATCGGGGCCAGCAGCAGCTCGCCGACCTCGAGCCGCTCGTCGGTCACGTCGCGCAACTTGACCAGCTCGAGCACGCCGTGCGGCTCATCAGCGAAACCAGCGAAGGCGGGACAACCCGCCGGCCGCACCACGGCGACGTGATGGCGCAGGCGGCGCAGCTCGTACTCCATCAGCTCCTGGTCCTTGCCGCTGAGCCGATTGATGTAGCGATGCATCAGGTCTCGGAACTCGATGTCATAGAAGCGAGCGTCATAACCCTCTGCTCGTGCCGGCAGGTAGATGCTTACCGCGCGGTTTGACGCGCGACGCAGTCTCGGCGCCAGGACGAACAGGGCTATGCGCGGGCTGTAATTGGTCATCTAACAATCTTGACCGCTCGCCGGTACAGTGAAAAGCAGCGTGTTCGAAGACGAGACCCCGATCGCCTGGACCGCCATGCCGAGCCACGCGCCGGTCATGGGCGCGGACGGTTCACAGATCGGTACGGCGGAATCCGTGCTCGGAGACCCGGACGAAGACATCTTTCACGGGCTGGTCGTCCGTCGCCATGACGGGCGTCTGGTCGAAGTCGCGGCCGCCCGGGTGAAGAAGATGACCGCCAAGCACGTCCTGACCGACCTGGACCCGGCCGAGGCCGGCGCTCTGGCTCCCTACCACCGGCGCTGACAGGCGGCAAGACCGGGACTTTTCCGTCCTTATCTATGTAGATCTAGCGGGTCAGCCTCAGGGGCGGATGCAGGGCTCATAGTTAACGCCTGCCGGATTACGATTTGCTGCCCCCGATCGTTGTAGAGGTTTGAATGACAGGCTGCGGCCGGCGTTTTGCTGCCAGGGCGGGCGTGGCCTGCTTTGCGGTCGCCATCGGGCTGGGCACGACGGCGGTCGCCTCCGAGGCTGCTGACAACCCCCTCCAGATAACGCTCCACGTGGGCTACCGCGACACCGTCAAGCTCGGCGAGTGGATGCCGGTTGCCATCGACGTCACGAACCACGGCGCCGACGTGGACGGAACCCTGGAGATCCAGGCATCCAACTCCTTCGGCGGCAAGGGAGGGCCGCCCGGAGGGTCGGCCGTGTACCAGATCCCGCTTAGCCTGGCTTCCGGCGCGGCGAAGCACCTGCGGACCTTCCTTTCGGAAGACTACCCGGGGACAGTCGATGCCCGGATCATTGCCAACGGGCGCGTGCTCGCCTCGCAGCAAACCAGCGTCACCAACACCGTTTCTGGGCTGCTCGTCGGCGTGGTCTCGGACCAACCCTCAGCCCTTGATGCCATCGCAACGGTCCACCCCGGAGGCGT
Source organism: Chloroflexota bacterium (assembly GCA_005887735.1). Taxonomy (GTDB): domain Bacteria; phylum Chloroflexota; class Dormibacteria; order Dormibacterales; family Dormibacteraceae; genus 40CM-4-65-16. The sequence continues at coordinate 698 of VBII01000213.1, read as the reverse complement.
CGCTCCCAGCGTCATTCACCTGGTAGCCGCAGACGTGCCGGATTCCGGCCTGGTGCTTCGCGCGTTTGACGTGCTGGCGATCGACGACTATTCCACCGACACTCTGACCGACGGGCAGCGGAGCGCGCTGGTCGACTACGTCATGCAGGGCGGCTCGCTGCTCCTCGGCACCGGCGGCTCGTGGCACAAGACCCTGGCCGGCCTGCCGAGCGCGATCGTTCCCATGCAAGCCACGGGCTCGGTGGTCCTGGCAAGCGCCAGGGCACTTGGCGACGCCACGGGTGTCGAGCTTGCCACAGGTGCGCTGAGCCCGCGCGGGACGGCATGGCTGGCCGAAGCGGGCCATCCACTGCTCATCGAGCAGCCGACCGGCGCCGGACTGGTCTCCATGGCGACCTTCGACTGGGCGCAGGGCTCGGTCTCCACCTCCAGCGCGGCCACCGCGCTGCTGCGCCAGGTCGTGATCCGGTCGACCTACGGCAGCACAAACAGCTCCGCCCTGAACAGCCTCTCGCTTGGCAAGGGCGGCGCGATCGCAAACTCCGTTGCGTCGCGTGGCGGCTCGCTTTCTCAGTCTCTAGGCAACATGCCGGCCCTGGACCTGCCGGCGTGGTGGGTGATCGGCGCGCTGGTGCTCGTTTACGTGCTGCTCGTCGGTCCCGTCAACTATTTCGCCTTGCGCAGGCTCAAGCGGAGGG
>VBII01000212.1:10508-18329 GCA_005887735.1 Chloroflexota bacterium | reverse complement strand
CTTGTCGCGCGGGCCACTGTGCGGCACCGTACCAGGCGCCTTGCCTTCTGCGAGGCGACGGTGGAGCACGCGCACGGCGAGGTCGTGGCGGAGGCCAGAGCCGTGATCGCCTACGTCAAGGCGTAGAAGCAGGCGTCCAGGCGTCGGGCATCGGGGGCAGCAGCACCATGCGCCAGCCGTTGCCGCCGTCGGCTGTAGCCTCCAGCACGGGCCTCGGCCCGGCTGCTCCGGCGAACCACGCGTGGTTTCGGTCCAGCACCTGAAGAGAGCCGGGCAGCGCTTCGAGGGCTCCGATGTTTTGAGGATCGGTCCAGGTCGCACCGCTGTCGCCGCTGCTGGCCAGCTGACCCGCGCCGATCCACCACCAGTTCAAGGCATCGAAGGATCCGATCGCGCCGTTTGAAGACGGCGGCAGGATCGCCATCCACGTCGTGCCGTTGTCGGCGGTGCTCAGCCGGGCCTGATTGGGCGGCGCCTCTTGCCCGAGCGGGCCCTCCACGAACTGATTGATGAGCGTCGTGTAGGTGTAGGTGTGCGGCCGGCCGCCGTCGAACGAGCGCACCACGAGCGGCGGAAAGGCCCGGATGTCGGCGCCGACGCCCGTCCGTCCTCTGACCGCTGGGAAGTACACGACCGAGGCCACCGCCCCACCTCCCGACGTCGGCTGCACCGCGACCAGGAACCGACCTCCGTGAGGCCAGCCGCCGGCGGGAGCCGGCAGCGGGACCTGGGCCCAGGTCGCGCCGAAGTCGATCGTCTTGTAGGCGTACGGCCCGGCGTTGGCACTGCTCAGCCAGCCGGTCGTGAAATACGAGAAGTTGACCTGGAACGCCTGGTCCGGTGCTGCCGGAAGACCTAGCTTCTGCCACGACAAACCGCCGTCCTGGGTGCGGTAGAGGTAGGTGGGCGGATTCGTGATTGGACCCTTCGCGCTGACCAGCATCCAGCCGTACTCAGAGTCGACGAACGACCACGACGCCACGGTGCCCTCCACCGCCGGCGGAGGCAGCGCGGACCAGGACTTCCCGCCATCAGCGGTTCGGTACAGCTGCGGGGCGGCACCGACCAGGGCGAAGACGCCGACGGCGACGTCGAAGAACTTCATGTAGCGCCGGTGGTTCTGGCCGGCACCGGACAGCTGGCGCGTCCAGCTCAAGCCACCGTCATTGGTATGCAGGACCGCGTAGTCGCCGGAATCGAAGTCGACGACGACCCAACCGGTGGCCGGGTTGACGAAGTCCACCGCGGCGACGCGATACGGGTCCTGCGCCGCCGAGACCGCCTTGAGCGCGCCGCCGAACAGGGGAAGTGTCGGATGCACATAGATGGCGGCGGTTGCCGCGATGGTGATCACCGATGCTGCGATCAGGGCAACTCGTTCGCGGGTGTCCTGTTCACTGCCCCACCCGAGGCCATTTCGTTGTCCACCCTCACAGCCGCCGCGATAAATTGTGAATCGATGGTCAGCCTCGTGCGCCCGGCTGAGATCGACGATGCGGCCGCAATCGCGCGGGTGCACGTCGCCGCGTGGCGAACAACGTATCGCGGCCTGTTGCCCGATGACTTCCTCGCCTCGCTCGACACGTTGCGCTACGAGGAGCGCTGGAAGCGGACCCTGAGCGAGCGGTCCGATCGCGTCTATGTGGCCGAGGACATCGATGGGTTGGTCGCGTTTGCATCAGGCGGCCATGAACGGGCCGGCGAGACCGGCTACTCCGGTGAGCTCTACGCGATCTACGTCTTGCGCGAGGCGCAGGGACGCGGGCATGGGCGCCGCCTGGTCCAGGCGGTCGCGGGCGGCCTCCGCGAGATGGGATTGACCGACATGATCGTGTGGGTGTTGCGAGACAACCGGAGCGCCCGCGATTTTTACGAGAAGCTCGGTGGAGTCTTCGTGCGAAGCCAGCCCATCACGATCGGCTCAGCGCTCCTGCAAGAAGTCGCATACGGCTGGAGAAGCCTGGACGCGATTCGTTACTGAGGAGGGGGCAAAGGAGACTGCGTGAAGTCGAAGCAGTCCTCCATCCCGTCGGCGGACTGCGTGCGCGCGTTCAGGGACGGCAGCCCGAAGTTGCTCTCACAGAATTTCACCAGGCTCACGTGCGAATGCAGCGCCTTCGAGATGTATCCCTTGCGCGCGTAAGGGCTGAGCACCAGGCATCCCACGCGGCCGCCGTAGCGGAACTGGGTGCCGTCCGTCCACTTCTCGACCTCGGGCGGTGTGACGTGGTCCCACCAACCGCCCCAGTCGTCCCACGTGATGAAGATCGCGACCTGGGGCCACAGGCCTGCCGCAACCACCGCGTGCACCTGTCTGACAGTCCACTGGCTGCCCTTGCTCACATCGCCCTCATGCGCGGCTCGCTGGGCCGCGGTGTCCGCGGGGTGCTCGCTCTCGGTTTCATCGGAGTAAAGCCACGAGACCGACGGCAGCTTCCCAGCCTGGGCGTCGGTCGCGAACTTCTGCCAGGTCGATCTCTTGCCTGCGGTGTACTTGATGAACTCGAAGGCGTAACCGTTGTAGTTGCCCCAGCTCAACCCGGCCGCATCCAGCTGCCCGGGCAGCGAGGGCTGGTCGAACAGGGGCGGCCCCGGGTGCTTGCGGTAATTGGTGGACGGGTTGTCGATGAGCTTGGAGTCGGCGGTGATCAGCATCAGGTGGTTGGGGGTCGAAGGTCCCGCTACGTCCGTGTAGTAGTTGTCGCAAAGCGTGAACTGCTGCGCGTAGCCCCAGTAATGAGGTATGTCGCTCTGCGGAAAAGCAACCCGCGGCGCCTTCGTGTCGCGCGTGAGCCAGGCGGCGTGGCGGTGATCGGGGTCTTTCGGCGGTGGGTTGGCGCTCGGCGGGAGAGCAACGCCATTGCCGCCATGGAACGTGCCGAAGTAGTTGTCGTAGCCGTGGTTCTCCTTGACGATGATCACGACGTGCTTGATCGGGCTCGATTTGGCGCTCATGTCTCCTCTAACTGCGCTTCGCGCGTCGTTCCTTCGAACGCTGTTGGGTTTGGGTCAGCCCCTCCGGCCCTTCGGGCCACCTCCCCACGAGGTGGGGAGGAGCGGACCAACGCGGTGCCGGCGCTCAGCACGCAGACCACCGCGATCGAAAGAAACGTGTAGGTCGGGCTCAGCGTGAACAGCGCACCGCCTGCCAGCGCCCCGGCGATCTCAACCCCGGTCTGCGCGGTCTGGAAAACGGCCTGCGTGCGGGCGTACTGTCCCGGCTCGGCCAGGCGGCTGACCTCCGCCATCATGCTGGGCAGGCCCGAGATTGTGAACATGCCCTCGATCAGGCCGAGTCCGATCAGCCACGGCACCGAAGCGATGAACGGATACAGGGCGGCAAAGAAGGCGGTGCAGATCAGCGCACCGACGATGAACCGGCGCGCGCCGAATCGATCTCCAAGCGAGCCCGCGTATCCGCTCAGCAGCATTGCGGGCAGCGCGAACGTGACAAATGAGAGACCGACCAGGAAAGTGGTCGCCCCGCGATAGGTCAGGTACAGCGACCAGATCGTGTCGAAGGCTCCAATCATGTACGCGGTTCCCGCGCCCAGCAGGATGAGGGGCAGGAGCCTGCGGGCGATGTGCAGGGGGCGAGTCGGAATCTCCACCGTGCTCTGCGCGCGGACGTTGGGCAGCGTGGCCAGCGCGACCACTGCGAGAGCCGAAAGGACGGCGGCAACTCCGAACACCACACCGAGGTTGAACAGCGCGATGAAGCCTCCGATCGCGGGTCCGATCAGCATCCCGGCCATGTTGGTCGACTGCATGTAGCCGAAAGCGCGGCCGCGCCCTGCAGGCGCAGTGCTCTCGGCGAGGAGTCCGTTTGCGGCGGGCCAGTACGCGCCCTGCGCGGCGCCGTGCAGTAGGCGCACCAGGATGAAAGCCGCCACCGGCAGCGGCAGGAGGTACGCGAGAAAGAGCGCGGCCGTCGCGAGCATCGCCGCGATCAGCACCGCCTTGGTGCCGAACCGGTCGGCCGCCCAACCGGCGGGATAGCGAACCACCGCATTGGCCACGAGGCCCGCGGCGAACACGACACCCACGAGCGCAGCCGAACCACCCTTGCGGCCGAGAAAGATGGGCAGCAGAGGCAGGAGGAACCACATCCCGACCGCGTTCAGGAAGTTGATCGCGTAAAGCGTCCACAGTGTTCGCCTCTGCACCACAGCCATCAGGAATACTGGCAGAGCGATGGCGGCGGACAGCCTGCATCAGGCGGAATGGGATTTGATTCCGTATTCGCCCCATCCCGCTCACATGCACATGGCTCTGGACGAGGTGCTGCTCGAGCAGGTAATCCATGGGCATCGCCGTCCGACGATGCGATTGTGGCAGTGGGTGGAGCGGGCGCTCGTCATCGGATCGCACCAGTCGGTGCGCAATGAGATCGACGTTCGAACTTCGAGTACGTTCGGCTTCATCGTTACTCGGCGCATGAGCGGTGGGGGCACCATGCTGTGCGAGCCGGGGGGCACCATCACCTACTCGATGTACCTGCCCGAATCGATGGTCTCGGGAATCAGCTTTCGCAAGTCATACGCGCTGCTCGACGACTGGGCCGTGCGCGCATTCAATGCGCTGGGAATCCCCGCCTCCTATCGCGAGATCAACGACATCATCTCCCCGCGAGGCAAGATCGCCGGGGCGGCACAGGCCCGCCGGCGCGGATTCGTGCTCCACCACACCACGATCGCGCACTCGATGGATGTCGAGCTTCTGCCGCGATTGATCAGGATCGGTCGCGCCCCTCTCACGGAGCGCGGTGTTCGCAGCGCCGAGAAGGCGGTCTCCCCACTGTCCTGGTTCACCGACCTGTCCTGTGAGGGAGTGGCTCTAGAGCTCGAGCGCAGGTTTGAGGCGGAGTTCACCTGAGCCGCGAGTTCGCGCTGATGTCGGAAGCCGGCATGACCGACGAGGAACTTCAAGGCTGCAACGAGACTGCTTACGAGGCGAAGTTCGGTTAGCGGACGCCCCCACCCTGGCCCTCCCCGGCAAGCGGGGAGGGGAAGGACATCTCAGGCGCCGGTAGCCGTCTTCCACTCTTCGACGAGAGCGGCGCTCTGCTCGACGTGCTCGCGATAGTGGTCGCGCAGCCAGCCGAGGATGTCCTCCGGGCTCGTTGCGTACGGCTCCTGTCCGCTCCCATAGACGACAGGCCCTTTGCGTGCCCAATCGGACGCGGGCAGATCAAGAGCCGCCGCGCGCACTCCCCCATGCAGTTGCTCCATCTCTTCCAGCGACTTCTGTCGCTCGGCGGGCTGCAGGCCGCGCTTCGCTCCGGCGAGGGCCTTCTCCTCCGCGCCGGGCGGATCCTGAGGGCCGATCTCGGCGAAGCGCGCGGCGACGATTCCGTCGAGCACACGCCGGTAGTGAGCCAGGACCCAGTTGACGTGGACCTGGAGGCCGCCCAGCGCGTAGTCGTCGCCGGGCTTGAGGTACGTCAGCGCGCCATCAGGAACGCGCGAGAACGCAGCTTCCCACTCCTCACGGGCGGCCTCGAAGTCGGCGAGCGCCGCATCTCGTTCCATCGAACCGACCGAGATTAGCTGAAGTAGTTGTGCTGCTGGAGGTAGGCCTTGGTGACCGTGTCCGGGTCCATGTGCTGCAGCTCGACCTGTGAGTTGAGGTTGACCAGGTCCGCCGTGGTCAGGCCCGCACTAACGGCGTTTAGGACTTTCTTGACCTCTGCGGTCGCGATCGGAGTCCGGACGATCGGCACCACGTTGTCGGCGTTCTCCAGGTGCTTGTCGTCCTGCAGGGTGACCAGGCCCAGGCTCGAGAGGTCGGCATCGCTGCTGAAGACCAGGCCGACCTGGATGTCGTTGTTCTTGAGTGCGGCCCGAGTCAGCGGACCGTCGGTGTCGAGCGCCTTGAAGCTCTTGAAGTTGATCCCGTACGTCTTCTGCAGGCCCGGCTGGCAGAAAGGACGAGTTGGACATTCCGGACCGGCGCCGAGCACCAGCTGGCCGCCGATCGCCGCGAGATCGGAGAGCTTGGTTGCGTTGTACTTCGTCGAGTTCGCCTTGGTCATAGCAAAGGCATTCTGGTCAACCGCCGAAGAAGGATTGAGAGCGACCAGGTTGAGCGGCTGGAGGTGGCTGTTGAGCTTGGAGGTGGTGGCGGTGACATCGCCACTCGCCTCGCCGGCGCTGCTGTTGTAGAACTCGAGGTCGGTCGCGGCGTAGCCGATGTAGAGGTCGACCTGGTTGGACTTGATCGCCGGCGCGACGACCTCGCGCGACCCCAGGTTCAGCTTGAAGGTGACCGTGTAACCGTCGTGCTGCAGCGCCTGGCCATAGAGCTCGGCCAGGACGCTGCCCTCCGAGAACTTGAAGCCGGCGACCGTGATGCTGCCTTTCGGCGTGGTGGAGCTGGTCGAGGGCGAGCTGCCACAGGCTGCCGCGGTCAGGACCATGCCGATGACAGCAGCCAGCAGCGCCGAGAGGGGTTTCCAGTTCATCAGACTCTCTCCTTGTACGGGCGGGACACGTACTCGAACCCCGAACGATTGCTCATTCTTCCACCTAGGCCGCTTTGTAGGTGACGCGCCGGGCCGATGGAGCCTTGAGCAGCCGGAGGCCCCTGGGCACCAAAAGCCGCTCCGCGGCGCCGAGTCCGAGCTCGGTCGCGAGGGCGAGAAGGGCGACCAGGATCGCCCCCGCCATCAGCTTGGTGTAATCCTGCTGGTCCAGCCCGTCGATGATGTAGCGGCCGAAGCCTCCACCCGCGATCAGGGCGGCAAGAGTGGCGGTGGCGACGACCTGTACCGCCGAGGTGCGGATTCCGGCCATGAGGAGGGGTACCGCAAGAGGCAACTCGACCCACAGGACCTGGGCGAGCTCTCGATAACCCATGCCCCGGGCGGCATCTTTCACGTCCGGGTCCACCTCTTGCATCGCGACGTAGCTGTTGGTGACCATCGGCGGGATGGCGAGAGCCGTCAGCGAGATGATGATGGGCGCGTCGCCGAGGCCGAAGATCTGAAACGCGAGGACCAGGAGCGCGAACGACGGCACGGCCCGCCCCACGTTCGAGATGTTGATGGCGAGGTTGCCGAACCGCCCGTAGTGGCCGAGCGCGATCCCGACGGGAAGTGCGATCGCCGCGCCGATCAGGACGGACTCGGCCGATAGCTGGATGTGCTGCCCGAGGCGGGTGGGAATTCCATCGGTGCCGGTCCAGTGGGCAGGATCCTCGAACCAGTGCAGAACGCGGAGCAGGATCGACACCTACACGCTCCGAGCCCAGGGGAGCGCAACACGCTGCGATCCGGCCAGGGCAAGATCGGCGACCAGCGCAAGCACGATGGATAACGCCGTGGCTACGACAAGCGGCGTGTGGAAGTTTTCGACCAGGCCCTGGAGGATGAGCTGGCCCAGGCCGCCCAGGCCGATGACGGCGGTGATGGTCACCAGGCCGATGGTGGTGACGGTCGCGATGCGAATGCCGGCGAAGATCGCCGGCAGCGCGAGCGGCAGCTCGACTCGCAGCAATCGGGCAAGCGGCCGGTATCCCATTCCATTGGCCGCGTCGAGAACGTCTTTCGGGACCGCCTCCAGACCTACGACGACGTTGCGGGTGAGGATCAGGACCGCGTACCCGACCAGACCGATCTCGGCCGTGAGCGTGCCCAGGCCCGTGTAAGGAATGAGGAGCGCAAAAAGCGCGATCGACGGGATCGTGTAAAAGATGCCGAACACGGTCAGCACCGGGTTTCGCAGCGCTCGCCAGCGATGCGCGACCACCCCCATCGGGAGTGAGATGGACAGGCCTACGACGACCGCGATCAGCGTGAGGGTGATGTGTTCTTGCAGCGCC
>VBII01000212.1:0-10497 GCA_005887735.1 Chloroflexota bacterium | reverse complement strand
GGAGAGCCAATCCCAGTTGATCCAGGGGTCGACGTAGTCCAGGAATAGGTGCCCAGGCATTCGATTACGGTAATCGAGCAGTGATCCGCCTGGAGAACGTGACCAAGCAGTTTCCTGGCGGCTCCAACGCGGTGCGCGACCTTACCCTCGAAATCACCGACGGCCAGACGTGCGTCTTGATTGGACCTTCGGGATGCGGCAAGACGACCACTCTGCGGATGATCAACCGGCTGATCGATCCGGACAGCGGGCGGATTCTCGTCGACGGCGTCGATACGCGAGGCGTCGACCCGGCCGCGCTTCGCCTGAAGATGGGCTACGTCATCCAGCAGACCGGGCTCTTCCCGCACATGACGGTGGGCGACAACGTCGGCACGGTGCCGCGCCTTTGGAAGTGGAACAAACGGCGTATCGCCAAACGCATCGATGACCTTCTCGAGCTGGTGGGCCTGGCCCCGGACGAGTACCGCGACCGCTACCCGCACCAGCTTTCGGGCGGGCAGCGCCAGCGTGTGGGTTTCGCGAGAGACGAACCCTTCGGCGCCGTCGATCGGATCACTCGCGAGCGCCTGCAGCAGGAGTTCATCGGCATCCAGCGGTCCGTGCGCAAGACGGTCGTCTTTGTGACCCACGACATCGACGAGGCGGTGATCGTGGGGGATCGCATCTGTCTCTTGAAGATGCAGGCCCAGGTCGCGCAGTACGACACCCCGGAGCGGATCCTGACCCAGCCCGCCAGCGAATACGTCGCCGAGTTCCTCGGTCGCGAACGCCTGGTGCGACGCATGTCGGTGGTGCAGATCGATGCCACGACGCTCGACCGTCCGCAAGGGGGCCCCAGCCCGCAAGAGCCGCGCGTGGCGCTGTCCAGCACGCTGGCCGAGGCGTTTGCCGCGGCGCTGTCCAGCCCGACCGAGCGAGCTGCCGTTTTCGAAGGCGACCGCTACGTCGGCGCGTTCACCGCCACGTCACTTCTCGAGTCGTTGCGGCGCGCCGGCACGAACAGCACCGAAGGAGGACAGCAGGTTGCCGCTGGAGTTTGACGTGGTGTGTCTGGGTGGCGGAGTGGCCGGCGAGGCGATCGCCGGCGGCCTGCAGGGCAGCGGGATCTCGCTCGCGGTCGTCGAGCGCGAGCTGGTCGGCGGCGAGTGCCCCTACTGGGGCTGTGTGCCCTCAAAAACCCTGCTTCGGTCCGGGGAGACACTCGAAGAAGCCGGCCGGGCGCGCACCCTCGCCGCCTCGCGCGTCGAGTGGGAGGTCGACTTCCCGAAGGTCTCCAAGCGCGTGCTGTGGATGGCGCGCGACCTGGACGACACGCGGCCGGCGGCCGCGCTCGAGGCGACAGGCGCCAAGCTCTACCGGGGCGCCGGCACGCTCGTCGACCTGCGTACGGTCGAAGTCGGCGGCGACCAGCTGGTGGCGCGGCGGGCCGTGGTCATCGCCAATGGCGGCACCTCGGCCATACCTCCGATCGAAGGGCTCGACAAAGTCCCCTACTGGACCAACCGCCAGGCCGCCGTCCCGCGCGAGCTGCCCGAGCGGCTGGTCGTGCTCGGCGGCGGTGCGGTAGGGATCGAGCTTGCCCAGGCATTCGAACGGCTGGGTTCGAAGGTCACGGTCGTCGAGGCCGGTCCAAGGTTTCTCGCCCTGGAGGAGCCCCAGGCGGGCGCCGCGCTGCTGCCGCACCTCCAGGCAGACGGCATCGAGGTGCTGGTCGGCGATGCGTGTGTGGCGGTCGAGACCCAGGCCTCGGACGTGGTCCTCCACCTGAAGTCGGGCGCGATCGTCTCCGGCGACCGCCTGCTCGTCGCCACCGGCCGGCGCCCGAACTTCGAGGCCTGGCGCCCGGCTGGGTTGGCGCAGACCGAGCGCGGGTGGCTCAAGGTCGACCCCGCCACGCTCGAAGCGCGGGACGGCATCTACGGTGCGGGCGACGTCACCGGTATCGGCGGATTCACGCACCTGGCTTACTACCACGGCCAGGTGGTGGCCCGGCGCCTGCGCGGCGAGGATGTGCGCGCCGACCACAGCGCCGTCCCTCGCGTCACCTACACCGACCCTGAGGTGGCCTCGGTCGGCTGGTCGGAGCAAACCGCCCGAGAGCGAGGTGTCGATGTGGCCGTCACGACGATCGACCCGGCCGAGACAGCCAGGGGATACATCCACGATTTTCACGGCGGCACGCTGAAGCTGGTCGCCGACCGGGCGCGCGGCGCGCTGGTCGGGGCCACGCTGGTCACCCCGCGCGCGGGCGAGATCCTGGGCGAGCTGGTGCTGGCGATCAAGCTCGCCACGCCGCTTCGCCAGCTCGCCGACGTGATCCACCCCTTCCCCGCATTCAACCGAGTCCTGGGGGCCGCATTCGATGAGCTTGCCGCGAAGGTGTCCTGAAGGGCCGGCGCGTTTTAGGGGTGCTCGGTCTAGTTATGTAAAGGGGGCCTTATATATGGCTATCACGGTCAACGGTTCACCGATCAATCTCGATCTCGATTCGATCCTGTTGTGGGTCGTGGTCGGGCTCGTGGCCGGCTTCCTCGCCAGCCACGTGGCGCTCGGACACGGCCTGGGACTCTTCTGGGACATCGTCGTGGGAATCCTCGGCGCTTTCTTCGGCGGCATCGTGCTGGCTGGCATCTTCCACTTCAGCATCGCCGTTGCCGGGCATCCCATCATCAGCGCGATGATTATGGCCTTCATCGGGGCCGCGATCCTCTTGATCATCTTCAGGCTGGTGGCGGGGCGGCGGGGCTACAGCCGGCGCGCGTTCTGAGCTAGCAAACGCCTGGGGGCGGTGCGCTCCCAGGCGTTCCTGACCAGGCGCTCCCCGAGCTCTGGTCCGAGCCGTGGCAGGGTCACCCTGACCCAGCCGAAGCGGCCCGTGTAGGCCGAGACCGCAAACGTTTTCGGGTCCATCGCCACGAGCCCGGCCTGGTCATCCAGGGACGCCTTGACCGAGACGGCGGTCCCTTCCTGCGGTCCCATGGCGAAGATCCGGCCGCGCACCCGAAAGGTGGCCTCGCCCCAGGTCTCGACCTCCTCGGCTTCGGGCATGGCGAGGCAGAGCCGGCGGAAGGCGCGGAACGTCATGTCCTCACCACCTCGAAGGTGAGGCGCGAACGAAAACGCGACAGGGCCGCGATCACCGGAGCTCCAAGGGCAAGCACCATGACGACGTTGCCGGCGGCGCGGAACGAGTCGTAGGCCAGCGAGGTGAGGGCGTAGAAACGCGCGAAGTGGAGCAGCGCGGTCGCCGGCGTCATCCCCGGCATCCAACCCAGAGTCGGGTTGCCGCGAAATGCCGGCACCCAGTCCGTCACGTCCATCAGCGCGCCGAAGACATAGCCCATGACGCCTCCGACCGCGGCGAGCAGCAGGACATCTCGCAGACCCGGCGACGGGCTCCGCCAGCGGCCCGCCATGCCGGCGGCCACGCCTACCCAGCCAAGCGCGAACACCTGGTACGGAACCCAGGGGCCGATCCCGCCGCTGACGACGGCGGAGACCAGGATCGAGAGAGCTCCCGCCATGAAGCCGAAGGAGGTGCCGAAGACGAAGCCTGCGCAAAGCACCAGGAAGTAGATCGGGTTGAAGCCGCCGATCCCGACGATGACGGTGAGGCGCAGCGCGGCGTCGAGGGCGGCGATCGCCGCAAGGAGCGCGAGGGCGCGCGAGTCGAGCTGCCGTGTTCCGGCCTCCACCAGGAGAAGGCCGGCCACACACGCGAGCATCAGCGCCCAGGCGGGCGTGCCGGCCGAGAGCCCGGTGCCGAGAAACGGCCAGGAGAACAAGACCAGGCCTGCCAGCGACACCAGCCCGACCGGCAGTGCGCCTAGCCCAAAATTCCGCACCGCTGACGCCAGAGGTGTGGAATAGCGAGACCTGAAGCGGACCGCTGACGCCAGACGTGCGGAATTCGTGTTTCTTGTCATGCGCGCACCGCCCCCTGCTCGGTCACCTTTCCCCCGCACACCAGTGCCACGCGATCGGCGAGTGCGTCACGCAGCTCTGAGTCGTGCGTGGCGAGGACGATCGCGGAACCTGCGTCGCGAAGAGCGGCGACCAGCCGGATGAGCGCCGTCCGGGCGAAGGAATCCATTCCGCGGGTCGGCTCGTCGAGCAGGACGAGGTCGGGCCGTCCGGGAAGAACGGCCGCCAGAGCGGCCCGCTGCCGCTCGCCTGACGAAAGGTCGCGCGGGTAGCGCTCGGAGAGCGCATCCAGGCCAAGGGTGCGGAGGATGACCTTTGGGTCCTCCAGGTCGGCCGCGCGGTCGAGCGTCAGCTCGACCTCCGAGCGGACGGACGGGCGGTGCAGGAGGGCGGTCGGATTCTGCGGCAGGTACGCGATGCGGCCCGGCCTGCGCTCGACAGTGCCCGCCAGCGGCTCGAGGGCGCCGGCGATGACACGCAGCAACGTGGTCTTGCCGCCGCCGTTGGGGCCGCTGAGCGCCAGCACCTCACCCCGCCGGCCCCCGAGATCGACCTGGTGGAGGACTGCGTCGCGCGCGGGGCCTGCGGTCACGCCGGAGAGCGACCAGGCTTCGGCGCCCGGAGGTCTGGTTCGCACCGCGTCGATCGAAGGGCCGGCCGGTCGCCAGGTGGACGGCTCCTGTCTCTCAGCGTGGCCGGCATCGACGACGACCATGCTCGCCGCCACCTGCATCAGGCGCTCCAGGCGGTGCTCGGAGATGACGACTGAGCGGCCGGCCTCGCTCATGCGGATGGCGGCCGAGATGACGAGCGACGAGCCCTCCGGGTCGAGCTGCGATGTCGGTTCGTCGAGCACGATCATCTGCGGTCGCATCGCAAGCACGGACGCGATGGCAACGCGCTGGCGCTCGCCGCCGCTCAACGTCCGCACCTGCCGGCCGGCCAGGTGCTCTACGCCCGCCTGGACAAGCGCCTCATCGACCCGGTCCCGCATCGCGGCCGCCGGGAACCCGATGTTCTCGAGGCCGAACGCGACCTCGCGCTCGACGATGTCGTAGACCGCCTGAAGCTCGGGGTCCTGGAAGACAAATCCCACGGTTCGCGCGAGGCTTCGCGTCGGCGTCTGGACGATATCCATGCCTGCGACCTGCGCACTACCCGCGATGCGCCCGCCGTGAAAATGAGGCACCAGCCCATTCAACACGCGAAGGAGGGTCGACTTCCCGCCGCCGGAAGGTCCGGCGACGACCGTGATTCCATCGCCGAAGTCAACGCTGACTCCGTCGAGCGCGGGCAGCGCGCTGTCCGGGTACCAGTACGTCAGGTCTGTCAGTCGCGCGGCCACATCAGCACCGGGGTGAACAGGAGAAGGCATGCGACCAGCGACGGCAGATCGAGCTGCGGCGCGGTCAGCGAGGGATACGCGTACCAATCTTTCGCCCCGCCCATGGCGTGGGCGGCGATGAACGACACGACGGCAAGGGCCGATGCCGCGATGACCATCCAGTGCTGCCACTCGAGCTTTGATTTCTGGAATGAGCTTCGCGTCGCGGCACCAAATCCTCTCGCCTCCATTGACTCGGCGAGCTGGATCGAGCCCTCAACGCTCGTCAGCACGACCGGAACGACGACCTGGGCCCATGAGCGTGGCCCGCGCGGCCGCCATCCTCGCAGCCGCTGGGCTTCGCTGACCTCACCAAAGGAAGTCACGACGAGGGGAAGCAGATTCATCGACGCCGCGATTGCAGTTCCCGTCCGGGACAGGGCACCGGGCAGGGCATCCATCACGTCGTGCGGTTGGAGCAAAAGCGAGAAGGGCGCGGCGGCGAGGATCGCTGCCGCGATGGTGATTCCACCTGTGACTCCAAAGGCGAGCGCCTCTAGCGTGTAGGCGCCGCCTAGTCCGGGGATTGAATCGGGGAGCGCGAACAGGACCGTCCGGCCAAGATGCGCCGAAACGAAATTGAGCATTGCATCGAAGGCGCCGATGACAGCGACGGCGATGAGAAGCCGGCGCATCCGACGAATCCCGGCGGTTGTGGCCAGCGTTACGAAGGCGGCCACCAGGACAGCGGTCTTGTATGCCGGGTTGGTGGTGAAGAGCACGATGAACAGGCAAGCGAAAGACCATGCCGCTACAGCACGCGCATTCATCTCCTCCGAACCTCTATTCCTTGGGAAGCGGTGGGGGCGCGGGCGAAGGGTCGGCGGTGTATATCCAGCCGATTGCCTCTTTGTCGTGCAGCGTCACCTGCGCGTATCCCGTTTGCGCGGCGACCCACTTCCCACCCGTGTCGACGAACAGAGACCAGTTGGCGCCGGTGTCGGCAAAGCACTTGCTGTACTGGGCCGGTTCGTTGTCGACCTGGCATACCGCCTTGCCGAAGCTGAAGGTCTGGGTCTGATATTCGACGCCCGATTGATCCATCAGTGCCTGGCCGTCGATGGTGTCGCCTGCGAAGCCGACGCATTTCTGCAATTCATGGCTCGCGCTCGCATGCTGGACGACTACATAGGCGCGATGAGCGGCACTTGCATTGACGCAGCTGTTCGTCGGGGTCGATGTGCTTGCGGCCGGGGGACCTCCGCACGCGCTGACGGCTCCGAGTGTCAGGGCCAGTGTCGCGCCGGCCCACATGAGGTGCTTGCGCACGTTCTTTCCTCCAGGCGGTCAACCTTCCCCGTCACGCGCTGCTGAAAGCCGACCGCCAGGAGCTTCCGTGCCGTTGCGCGCGGACGGTATGCCGTTTCGGGCATTCAGGTCTCCTGGCTCGCGGATCGCCGCCCCTGTCCGCCTTCCCGAGATACCGCTACCTCAGTGGCTTGTTTCGGACGGAGGCTCCTCGCTCACAGTTGCGCGACAGCTCCGGTTTCACACCGGATTCCCTTGGTGCCCTGCGAAGATCTTAGCCAGCGACGCGGCTTGCGGTCAGGCGGAGGTAGCCGGCTTCACGCTTGACCGGCATCGCGAATGGGAAACGATCCGCCTCGAGCGCCAGGTCGAGGTCGGTGGGCGGGAAGCCAGGCCAGCTTCCGGACATCGCCCTGTGATACCGCTCGCTCTGTCGCAGCGGTTCCAGCAACCGCTGCAGGTCAGGGTGCTCGCCCTGGATCATCCCCTGCATATAGGTCGCGCACGCGTGGTCCTCGGGATGGTCGGCCGACGCGAGGAGGGTCAGGGTCTCCGGACTCCTTAACAGGCAGGCTTGAACTGTCGCGTGGGCGACGACCAGACTCGCCGCGAAGATGTCTGCGCTCTCGACCTCCGCCGCCACCTGCGTTCCCGCGGTTGAACGCTGGATCAGCACGCGGTCCTTCAGGTCGGTCTCTCGGATCCTGGTCGGAGAGTTGCTGATCGCGATGCCCTCGACTGGAAGCGCGTCCTCTTCGGCGCATATCACTGCACCCGGGGTCCTCTCGGCGAGCGCGCGCGCTTCGGCGACGGTCCTGACGAGGCGGCACTCACGTGCCCCGCCGGCGAGAGCGTAAGCGCTGACGGTGAAAGCGCGTAGGACATCGATCACGACCACGATGCCGCGCGCTTGTCGCGCGCCGTCGATGCCGGTGGCGTGAACTATGTTCACGATCTGACGCCGCGTTGAACCGCGGCCGCATCATTGTCAGCGGTGTCCGGGCCAATCTTCGGAGAGCGGCCGCGCGCATTCGGCTTCGAGCAGATCGCGGACTGCGGGTCGATGCGCGTCGTCGGGTTGCGTCTCCAACCGGGGCAAACGGTTCCGGAGCATCGCAACGCGATCCCGGTCGCGCTGATCGTCACCGGTGGACGGTTGCGCTTTGACGACGGCGTCCATTCGGGGGAGGTCGGCGTGGGCGAGATGCTGCTGATCAACCCCGGCGAGCGGCACACGTATCGTGCCGACGTCGCCACGTCTGCCTACCTCGTGTTCGCCGGACTTCCGGGCGTGCGGAGCCGCACCTGGACGCTGCGTCGCAAGACGTAGCGGCGCTCACGGCGCGTTCCAGAGGGCGATCACTCGCCCGCGGTCGGCTTCGCGCAGGATGCTGAGGGTCGCCACGTCGAGCTGCAGCCCGGTCGCTACCCTGATGCCCGCCGCGATCCAGGCCACCGCGATGGCGCGGAGGATGTGGCCATGCGAGAACGCGAGCGCACGCGCTCTCTCGCGGGACGTCACCAGGTCGACGAATCGCTGCGCCCTCGCATACAGCTGCGCCGGTGTCTCACCGCCGGGACAGCCGTCCCTGTAGAGCTCCCAATCTGGGTTTGACTCGTGGATCTGCTGCGTGGTCAGGCCCTCGTAGCGGCCGTAGTCGGCCTCCTGCAGGAAATCGGTGATCTCGGGATGTTCGAAGCCGGCGAGCTCCGCGGTCCGCCGGGCCCGCTGCATTGGGCTGGAGTAGACGGCATCGAACTCGATGCCCTGAAGACGCCGGCCCAGCGCCATGGCCTTTTCTTCGCCGCGAGGGGTCAAAGGTAGGTCTGTCACGCCGGTATGGCGTCCCGAGAGACTCCACTCGGTCTCGCCATGACGGGCGAGATAGACCTCTGACGTCAGGCGGGCTTGCCCATCATCTCGGGCCGGCCCGAGCGAAGGGACCGGCTCGCGCTCTCGATGACCGCGCCCGCTCTGACCCGCTGACCCGGTCGCACGCAAACCAGGCCGACCGCCGCGGACGCCCCCTGAGTCTTGAGTGAATCGTTGACGGCAGCCAGGACGCGGTTGGCGGCGTGCGCCGTGCCGGCGACGTCGGTGTCGGGAAGGATGGCCAGGAGCTGGGGCGGCGTGCGCCCGAGGACGCCGGGCGTATCAACGTCTCGCACGGTGCTGGCCAAGGCCGCGGCCATGGTTTTGAGCGCCTCGTCTGCCGGCAGGGCTCCATTTGCCTCGATGAGGAGGACCCCCAGGTTGCGCTGGTAACGGTGCGCACGCGCGAGCTCATCCTCGAGCACCGGGCGCACAAAACGATCGTTGAAGAGGCCAGTGGTCCGGTCGACGATGTGGAGGGGCTCGGCCTGAGGATCGTCCGTCCGGACTCCGCATGAGGGGCAGAAGACCGCGCCGTGAGGCAGAGGCGAGCCGCAAGCCTGGCAGGTTTGAGCCTCGGGCCGCCGGCGGAGAAAATCGCCAATCGGCATTCGGTAAAGCCTATCAGTCGTGTTCGCCATGCCTTTTTTGGGACCTCTTAACAGGCTGGGTGGTCTGAGACGTTTTCGAATCCTAAGCTCGATCGCGGTGTGTCGGCGGGGGAGGGACGGCACAGTGGAGGAAGGGAGGGCCCGAGGCGAGGGGTCCGAAATTTGGGGGCTGCGCTCAGCCCACGGCTGCGGCGGGAGTTACAAGCCAGCTCTCCGCCCAGTCCGATACCGCTGCCAGCACCGGCTCGAGCGCTCGCCCGCGCGACGTCAATCGATAGCTCACCCGTACCGGCGGTCCCGGATCGACGAGCCTCTCCACGATGCCCTCCGTCTCCAGCTCGCGAAGGCGTTCCGTCAGGACTCGATCGCTGATGCCTGGAATCCCCGCGAGCAGCTGGTTGAAGCGAGCAGGCTGTTGAATGAGTGCCTTTACCACTGCTCCGGTCCAGCGCTTCCCAATCAACTCGATTCCGCGCTGAAAGGCAGCGCTGTAGTCGAGGCCCCCTCCGACCATGGGGAGTGATTCTATGCGGTATCGACAGTCTCCGAAAGGACCCGGCGGGTGTTTTCCACAAGAATTTTTTTGGAGCGACAATCACTCCTCGAAGGGAAGGCTCGTGAAGACCTCGAGAATGTTCAGGTGGGCGTGTTCGTGAGCTTGCGATGGAGCTGAACGGGAGGGTCATCGTCATCACCGGCGCGGCCCGAGGCATCGGTCGAGCGCTGGCCAGGAGGCTTGCCTCGGAGCAGCCTGAGGCTCTGATCGTCGCGGACATCGATGAGAGCGGCGCCGCGAAGTTGGCGAAGGAAATCAACGCAACATCGATTCGATGTGACGTGTCTCGCGAGGCGGACATCGAGCGCCTCGTTGATGGCGTGGAGTCGGAGCATGGTCGAATCGACATCTTTTGCTCCAACGCCGGGATCGCGGTCGGCGGCGGTCCGGAAGCGAAAGACGCCGATTGGCAGCGCATCTGGAACGTCAACGTGATGGCGCATGTGTTCGTCGCACGCCACGTGCTGCCCGGCATGCTGTCGCGGCGCGAGGGATACATCGTGGGCACCGTCTCCGCAGCGGGACTGTTGAACCATTTCTTTGCCGCGCCCTATGGCGTCACCAAGGCGGCGGCCCTCTCGTTTTTCGAATGGCTCGCGATCGTCCACGGCGATGAGGGCATTCGCGTTTCGTGCCTGTGCCCCCAAGGGGTCAAGACCGACATGCTGGCGAAGGAAGTCAGTCAACTCGGGATCGAATTCCTGACCACAGGCGCCCTCGAACCCGACGCCGTGGCTGAAGCGGTGGTCAAGGGAATCGCAGACGAGCGCTTCCTGATCCTCCCCCACCCGGAGGTCGCCGAGTACTTTCGGCGCAAGGCCGACGATTACGACCGATGGCTGCGAGGCATGCGCCGGCTTCGTACCAATCTCCTGTCCTCGGCGCGCTGAATGCGATG
>VBII01000210.1 GCA_005887735.1 Chloroflexota bacterium | reverse complement strand
CCGACGACGACGGCCGCCAGCGGCAGTCGCTCGTGACCTGGCACCTGGGTCGCCGCAACCAGCCACGTCACGATGGCGAGCAAGGCGACGGCCGCCAGCCGCATCAGGCCATGGCCAGCGCGTGCCCGAGATGCTTGAAGGCGGTTGAGACTGTCGACTCCAGCTTGTGCGCCGCCTTCTCCGCTCCACCCATCGCGCCCGGCACCTTGAAGACGATGAGCAGAGAGGCCAGCGCAAAGAGGTGATGGATCGGGCTGATGCCGTCACGCTCGAGCGCGAAGCCGATCGACAGCACAAAAAGCTGTGCCGGCTGCATCAAGAGGTTCGTGGTGAAGTGCGAAGCCCACAGCTTCGAGTAGTGGTTGGTCTCGGGGAGCATGAACAGGAGCGCCGCAAGCGGGGCGGTGATCGCCAGCACGATCAGGATCGCGTAGCGAACCAGGTAGCTGATCGCAAAGACGCCGTAGCCTGCCGCCAAGCCGCCGGTCGTGAGGATCTCCCAGGTTCCGGCGTTGGGATCTGACACAGCGTTGGTCGCGCCGACGCTCATCTGAAACAGCGGCAGCGAGAAATTGATCAGCACCGTCGCCATGAAGAGCCGGGGAAGCAGGATGCGCACCGTGTACTGAGTGAAGAGCCCGTGGCCCCACATGATTCGATAGGAGGCCCAAAGTGCGATCAGGACCAGCGCCGCATCGGCGACGAGCTGCACCTTGGGCTCGAAACGCTGGTTGGTCATGTTGTTGACGAAATCCCCGCCGGTCTCGAAGTCGGTGGTGCTGAGGATGAACTTGAACCAGACGTTCAAGAGCAGACCGACGCTGTCCTGGAGGACCTTGGCAAGGATCAGGTTCGGATGGACGATCGTGTAGAGGTAGCCCTCGATCCGCCCCAGCTCGGCGTAGAGGTCCTTGAGAAAGCTGAGGTCCATCCCAGTCAGTGCGAAGGCACCGAACTGGTGAGAATGCCGACCAACGAGCTCGCGACCTCGACACCGATCGTGCCGACCACGATGCGTTGGATCCACTGCTTAGCCGCGAGCGCGGACTTGGTCTCGACCGCCGTGATCTTCCAGATGAAAGCGAAAATGAAAGCCAAAGCGCCGATGGAACCGACCAGCGCCTGGCCGATGTGAATCCACGTGTTGATCAGGTTCGTGATCGGCGTGATGTCGGGGTCCCCGGTGAGAAAAACCATGTGCGCCTCCAGATCTTTTGGACCGGAGGTTAGGGGCGGACCGTGGTGATGGGAACCCCGGCTGTTAAGGGCGCTCAGTTCATTGGCAGCGGTCGCGGCTTGGGCGAAACGCTGCCTGTTAAGCGGCTATCCTCGGAGTCGGGTCAGTGGCACGTGGCAACGATCACTCTGAGCCGGCGCGAGCACGAGGTTGCGGCCCTGGTCGCGGCAGGCATGAGCAACCGGCAGATCGCCGAGCGGCTGTTCGTCGCCGAGCGCACGGCGGAGTACCACGTCGAGCAGATCCGAAACAAGCTCGGTTTTCGCTCCCGAGTGCAGATAGCCGGTTGGTTTCAACAGCAAGAGACCCCCGGATCGGACGCGCCTGGCAACCTTCCCGTCCAGCTGACCAGCTTCGTGGGCCGCGAGCGCGAGCTCGCGCAGGTACAGCGGCTCCTGGCGGAAAACCGGCTTGTCAGTCTGGTTGGACCACCGGGGATCGGCAAAACCCGGCTTGCGCTCCAGGTCGCTGCGCGCGTCGCCGCCCGTTTTCGTGACGGGTGCTGGCTGATCGAGCTGGGCGCACTCGGGGATGGCGCCCAGGTGGCTTCGGCGCTTGCCGCCGGTCTCAAGGTCGCGGAGCGACCGGGCGAAAACCTGCTAGAGACCATCTCATCAGCGTTTCGAGCGCGTCGAGCCCTGCTCGTGCTGGACAACTGTGAGCACCTCCTCGACGCCACCGCGCGGGTGGCGGAGACCATCTTGCGCACATGCCCCGAGGTGCGCGTCCTGGCCACCAGTCGACAGTCGCTGCGCTTGCCGTCGGAGGTTGTCTATCGAGTCCCTCCACTTGGCGAGGCGGAGATACTGTTCTGCGAACGCGCGGCCCAGTCCGCGCCCGACTTCGAATCGACTCCGGCGGTAGCGGCCATCTGTCGAGATCTGGAGGGACTCCCATTGGCCATCGAGCTGGCCGCGGCGCGGGTTTCCCTCATGTCGACCGATGATCTCGCCGCGGGGCTCAACCAGAGTCTTCACCTGCTGACATCGGGCATCCGAACAGCGGAGCGCCGACAGCGGTCTCTGAAAGCGGCCGTTGACTGGAGCCATGACCTGCTGGCGGCGGATGAGCGGTTGCTTTTCGCACGACTGGCTGTGTTCGTGGGCGGCTTTCGCCTGGAGGCTGCTGCGGCAGTCTGCGGCGACGGACTGAGCGAGGTCGGGGACCTCATCCTCGGACTGGCCGACAAATCCCTCCTGTCGCCACTCGCCGGCCCCGCCCGGCCGACACGCTATCGACTGATCGAAACGCTCAGGCAGTATGCCGCAGAGCGTCTGGTGGAGATCGGCGAAGGAGACCGGACCCAACGTCTCCATCTCGAGTTCTACATCAGGTGGACCGCATCCGTTGGCGGGCGGCCAGGAGGTCTCACCCAAACGTTCGCCATGGACCGCATAGAGGAGGAGCTTGCCAATATCCGGGCGGCTCTCGAGTGGAGCCGCTCACGCGAACCCGAAGGTCACCTCCGGCTGGCAAACGCCATGTCCCACTTCTGGCTGGCGCGTGGCTCGACAGTAGAGGGGCGCGCCTGGCTGGAACCGGCACTGGCGGCTTCCACGCACCGGGGCCAGACACGGGCCGACGCTCTCTGGGCGGCGGCGATGATGGCGGCGCGACAGGGCGACGCGGAAGCCAGTCGCCGCCACAACCGCGAGGCAATCGACATTTACAGGCAGCTCGAGGATTGGGGTCGTCTGGCCCGCGCCCTGAACAACCTGGCCTTTTCATCCGATG
The DNA here is from genome assembly GCA_005887735.1 of Chloroflexota bacterium. Lineage (GTDB taxonomy): Bacteria > Chloroflexota > Dormibacteria > Dormibacterales > Dormibacteraceae > 40CM-4-65-16. The sequence goes on along the minus strand of VBII01000210.1, from coordinate 2,250 downwards.
ACCAGCCTGAGGCGCGCAGGCTTCTGTCCGAAGCTCTGGACTCCGCCCGGCTGTCACAGGACACAACCGTTGTCGCTCTCGTGCTGTCCAGCCGCGGCTCGAGGCTGCGCGCCGAAGGCCAGGCGACAGCTGCACGCGCGGTGATGGAAGAGGGCCTCGCTTTGCGCCGACAGGCCGCCCACGAATGGGGGATCGCCAGATCTTTGCTCCAGCTCGCTCACCTCGATCTCGACGAGGGCGATCGGAAGTCAGCCGGAGTCCTCCTGCGGGAAGCACTGGAGATTGTTCGCCGCCTGGGGGACAGCTGGGGCCTCGCGGAGGTGTTCGATGCGTTCGCTCGCCGTTCCGCAGACCCGCTTCGAGTGGTCCACCTCGCGGGCAGCGCACGTGCCCTGCGAGACCGTACCGGCGACCTGCCTCGATCTGAAGGAAGCGTCGAGCTGGAAGAGCGCCTTCGCTCCGCCCGACTTCAGCTCGGTGCCGAGGCGGCAGCGGTTGAAGCGGCCGGTCATGCGATGAGTCTTGACGAAGCCATCGCCGAAGCACTGCATGAGGACTGAAAACAGGTACCGCACCCGGTAGTTCCCCCAGTGGCGGCCGTCTGACAGGCGCATACGTTGGTGACCACCCAGCGACCAGGGGGGAACCAGAAATGGAGCCGTCCTTCCGCCGAAGCGGCTCGGCTGCCCCGTGAGCATCAGCGTGGTCGCGCCCACAACTGGGCCGCGACAGATTCGTCCGCCTGTTTGGTCTGCAACCGTTAGGAGGTTAATAGGAGATTCATATGAAGACAAAGGTATTTGCGGTTGTCGCCGTCGCCATGGGTGTGGTTTTCCTCAGCGGCAATGCTGTCATGGCCACCCCGCCGGTCGGCCTTACGGCCAAAGTTCTGGCCAAGGGCACCTTGGCCAAGCCCGTCGAGATCGAAGCGCTCGGCGTGCAGTTCTCGACTGAAGGAGCTACTGACGTTTATGTGCAGCAGGTTGACTTTGCGCCTGGAGGAAACTCGGGCTGGCACGAGCATCCCGGGCTGGTTCTGATCGCGGTCGCTAGCGGAGCCGTGATCGCCACAACCGGATGTCAGGCGGGACACCTTTATTCGGCGGGGCAGTCGTTCGTCGAGCCCCCTTTGACCCCGATCTTGGTGGCGAATGCCTCATCTACGTCCCCCGCTCAAAACTTCGCCACTCTCGTGGTACCGGCGGGGCGGGCGCCACGCATCGAGCTCCCAGGTGCGCCTAACTGCAGCGCCAAGGAATCAGACGAGGAAGAGGGTTCGCTGACGCGGTAGTCACAGAATGGGCGAGTGCCGGTCTCGATGACCCGGCACTCGCGCCCGTACCGGGTTGTCAGCGAGCTTTGACGCGGGCCTCCACGCCGTCGAGCAGGATCTCGAGGGCTGATGCGGGCTTGCCAGCAGGCTGTACTTCGGCCGGCACCGGAGCTGCCCGCTCGACTTTCGGCATGTAGCTGTCGACCTTCAGGTCCACCACCCCGCTGCTGACTTCGAGGTCGAAGCGATCCGGCGCCTCCAATGCGCCCTCGCTCTGCCAGTGCACATCGAAGATCGCGACCTTGGTCGAGAAATCATCCAGCTTCAGCTTCACCGCGCCGGTGTGCGCGTGGGCGATCACCGCCGTCCCGCGCGGCCGGTGCAGGGACACGTTGACCACGCCGCTCGAGATGTGGATCGGCACCGCGCCGCGAGGCTGCGGCAGGAAGCACTCGAGGTTCGTTGCGCCGCTGTCGACGTGGATCTCACGGACGTCGAGGCCGCCGACGTCGAGCACTGTGTTCCAGGTCGGCGCCTGGACCTTGAACTTCCACGCCCGGCGGGGATTCAGCTCGATCTCTCCGCGGCCGACGCCCCGTAGCCGGCGGACCACCACCTGCTCGCCCCGCACGACAGCCGGTGCCGCTCCGCTCTGGTCAGGAGGAACGCGGATCAGCGCCTGCATGTCCGGCGGCCCCGCCCGCAGGATCACGCCGCGCGACCCGCTGTCGATGGCGATCGACGCCGCGTCGCCGGTGCGTTCGACAGGCGGCATCTCGGCCGTCGCGCGCGACGCGATGACCTGGGTCATGACCATCATCGCCACCCCCGACGCCTCCGCCGCGTGCAGGCCGGCGGACTGCAGGTCCGCCGTCAGGTCGCGGAAGGTGTCGCTGCGGGTCACGGATTCCGGGACCTCCAGAAGGACGCGGTCTGCATCCTTTTGGGCTGACACGCAGCGGCGGAGCGCTTCCCCA
>VBII01000211.1:1846-4227 GCA_005887735.1 Chloroflexota bacterium | reverse complement strand
GGAGCACCCGATCGGCCTCGAAGTTTGGGCACCGTCCGTCGCCAACGACCAACGAATGCGCCGCTGGTGGGAGCGTTACCTGCGCCAGTCCGCCAGCCCGCAAGCGGCGATCACGATGATGAACTGGATGGCGGAGATCGATATGCGACCTCTTCTGTCCGCGATTCGGGTGCCAACACTTGTTCTACACAGAATCGATGAAATCCTCTTTGACGTCGAACAGAGCCGCTACCTGGCACGTCACATACCCGGAGCCAAGCTGGTCGAGCTGGTTGGCGAAGACCACCTTCCGTTTGTCGGCGATTCGGATTCGATCGCCGATGAGGTGCAGGAATTCACGACGGGAGTACGCGAGCCCCTTCGGCCCGATCGTGTCCTCGCGACCGTTGTCTTCGTCGACATATCCGGGTCGACGCGCCAAGCGTCGGAGCTCGGCGATCGGGGGTGGCGCGACCGTTTGGGAGCGTTTCGGATGATGGTCCGCGAGCAGCTCCAACGGTACCGCGGCGTCGAAGTCGACACCGCCGGCGATGGGTTCCTGGCTACATTCGATGGCCCAGGACGCGCCCTGCGGTGTGCGTCATCGATCAGGGAAGGCGCCGGCAATCTCGGAATCGCGGTGCGGGCCGGCGTGCACACGGGAGAGGTCGAAGTACTAGCCGCGGGTATCGCGGGACTCGCCGTGCACGTGGGTGCCCGGATCGCTGCACTGGCTCCAGCGGGTGAGATTCTGGTTTCCGGGACGGTACGCGATTTGGTTACGGGGTCCGGATTCGCATTCCTCGAGAGCGGTTCACATGCCCTCAAAGGCGTTCCGGGCAAGTGGAAGGTATTTGCGCTTGGGCAGCCGAGCTCTGCTTAGCCCGCCCATCTGCCAAGCGCGCCTCCATGAACGTATTCCTTAGATAACCCGGAAGATAAGCCAGGCAACCAGTCCGGCGACTATGAGCACCAGGACGAAGGCGGCGCTTGAAATACCAGCGTGCGCCTCCAACCAATAGGCGGCCCCGGGGAACTGCTGATTCAACCGACGCAGGTCCACGGCTTCATCGGTCTCAGTGCGGACGGGCGCGCCGATGCCATTTGCCAGATGCTCAATATCGGCCGCTCTGAAGAGACTGCCGTTCAAGCGAACGAGGACCTTTCGATCCTGGCCGACGATCAGCCACCGAAGCCAGGTCCGCGTGCTTCCACTCACGCGGATTCGGGCAAGTAGAAAACCCGTGACCGACGAGAGTGGCCATGTTTCTTCACGCCCCAGCCAGTCAACGACGCGAAGGTTGCCCTGAGTGGACTCAATCCGCGCATTCCTGAACAGAAGCGACCGGTAGACGAGCAGCCCGACGATCAGCAAGACAAGCAAGGGCAGAACCGTGACCGAACCGAAGAATGCGCCGGCCGATCGCCCTGTTTGTGGGATTCGACCGTCACCTATCGCAAACGCGATCGGGAGGACGAGCAGTACGACCGCACCGGCGAAAACGATGGCGTTGCGCCCTTTCAACATCTGCGCCGGCCCAGCGGTCGGCCGGACGACGTCCGCGCCGGCGAAAAACTTGGCAGGTCGATCGCGCGCGGCGGCTGCGAAGTCAACGATCGCCTCCGGAAGCCGTGTGGGATGACTGGCCTCCCGCCTCGCGATAACGGCGGCCCGGCGCACCGACCTCAGCCGGCTGATGGCGACAAACGTAAAGAAGGGAACCGCAACCACACCGACTATGCCGATAACGTAGTTCGACTTCTGCCAGTCGGGGCTCGAGCCGGTGATTACGCGGTCGCCGGTTGGAAGCGTGATGGCGACAACTTCTCCTCGCCACACCTCCACCCCGACCGGTTCTCCGATTGCGAGGTCAGGAGCAGCGTTCTCGGTCAGATTGTGGCTGTAGACGTGCGCGTTCGCGCTGACATCGAAAGACGTCTGACCACCGGAGATCAAGGCCCGAGTGATCTGGCCGCTCGTAAACCCACGGCAAGAGTCGGTGAACCCCGAACTGCACCGCGGCGCGCTGTCATAAATCGACGCTTCCATGGGTCCGGTGACAACCCATGCGATCGCGAGCAGAAGAAAGAACAGAGCACCGACGAACAGGAAGACGATCAGGCCCCACGTCATGGCCCGCGCGAATCGGCCGGCGCCGCCGGTCTGGGCTAGCTGGTCGAAGGTGAACGTGCCCGCCATGGTCAGGAGACGGTACAGCGACCGCCGATCTCCGGCCTGCTATTCGCGAAATCTCGCCTCTCACTGGATTCGGGAACGAGATTCAGGCACCTCCAGCGAGGCCTTGGAACCGAACGACGAGTACTTTCGCCCTCCTGCGCTGAGCTCAGTTGGGATCTGTTTCCGACCGCCTTTGCATGAGCGTGCCTCGAACCTGGGCTGC
>VBII01000211.1:0-1776 GCA_005887735.1 Chloroflexota bacterium | reverse complement strand
CGCGAAACTTGTGAAGCTCCGGGTGACGCCCGGCAGACCGGCCGACGTCACGGTGAAAGCAGCATCCTCACCGAAGAACGACGCCAGCACGGCCGCGGCAGCGCTGCTCACGCCAGAGTGCGCAGAGGGATATTCCTGGAAGTAAGGCGTCGTAAGAAGTGGCTGCCATGTCGGATCGGGACTCGTGTCGGGGTTGCCGTCCGTAGCGGCCTGAGCGATCGCGGTCACCGGGCGCCATGAGTTGAACGCGTTCTTCGCGTCGAACACCGCGATCGTCGCGTCGGCGATCGAGATGTTCGTCAATGCCAGAAGGCGTGCGGTCTGCAGCAGGTTGGTGTGGCGCTCTGACGCGAGGGCGTCGGCCACGCGGTCCCACATAGCCGTCGGCGTGTCCAGCTGCCAGAACTTCGCAGTCTCGGTCTGGAATGGAGTGCGTACGGTGCTGGTCGTTCCGCCGAAAGCCATGACCTCGTTGAAGTCCTGCGCATAGCGGGCGCTGGTCAGGTCGGGCGGACCGACGGGCCGGAACTGCGACGGCGACGTCAGCGCGAACGGCATGGTGGTCGCCAGGGTGCGGAACTTTGGTGGGCCGGTGCCTCCGGGCGTCGCCTGCCACTGCCCCGGCGAGCTGTTGAACACATACGGTGGGGGCGCGCTGCTGAATCCGTCTGCCGCCCTCCAGGCGACGACCTGATCGGCGACGGTCTTGCCCCAATCGACGCCGGCGGCGACGGACTGGGCATCCTCCTCGTCAGCCAGCCCCGCGATTGACGTGGCCAGAGCTGCGTCAAGCGATGTCTTTTGGGCTGGAAACAGTGTCGCCAGTGCCTCGTGCGCCGCACCCGCGGCGGCGGCAGCAGCGGAGCCATCCGCGGGCCCAGGGGACTGGACATGAATGGAGGTGTAGCGCTGATCGATGCCGTTGACCGCGTCGAACACTGCGGCCTGCACGATCGCACCCAGGCGATTGGCCGCGGGTGGCGGCACGTTAGCCGTGGCGAACGTTGACAGAGCAATCTCGTTCCAGCTGACGACCATGTTGGTGTGGTCTGCAGCCTGGGCGGCCGGCGGTGAAACTAGTGCTCCACTCAAGGCCATGACGACACCGAACGCGCAGAGTGCTGGTTCTCGTCTCACAACGGCAACCTAGGTGTCCTGGCATCCCATGGCTAGTCCGAAAAGCGGACTTGGTGCTACGAAATTCGTAGTTGCCGGAACTGCCTGTTCAGCCCACAATCTGGCCATGTCGGAATATGGCCAGTTCTGCCCGATTGCGCGTGCCTCCGAGATATTCGCCGAGCGATGGACGCCACTGATCCTGCGCGAGGTCATGGCCGGCCGGTCTCATTTCAGCGAGATCCTCAAGGGTCTCCATTCGATCTCGCCGAGCATGCTGGGCACCCGATTACGCAGCCTCGAGCGGGCAGGGGTAATAGAGACCCGTCCCTGGTGCGAGGCCTCGGGATCTGGGGCCAGCAGTGGCTCGAGATTCAGCCTGAGCACCTTGACAGCGATTTCTTGATGTGGCGCATCCTCAAACATCTCCCCCCCGAACAGCTTCCCCCTCGGCGCTGTGTTGTCCGGTTCGAGTTTCGGGATGAGAAAAAGCGCTACTGGCTGGTGCTGAAGCGCGACGATCCGGACCTTTGCTACAGCGACCCAGGCTTTGGTGACGACCTGGTGATTCGAGCCGATCTCGAAGCCATCACCAGGATGTACCTGGGCCAGATCCGGCTGGTGGACGCCCGCCGCTCCGGACTGTTGCAGATCGAGGGA
>VBII01000209.1 GCA_005887735.1 Chloroflexota bacterium | reverse complement strand
AACCTGGTGGTCGGCTACATCGTTGTCACATGCGTAGACGCAGCGCCCGTACTGGCCGTCGCGCAGGGCACGGCGTACTCCCTGTTCCGTCAGGTCGGTCGTAACAACGGAGAGCGGCCAGCGCTCTCGCTCCGGGTCACCCAGGCAGCCAAGGTAGAGCCGCGGGGCAGAGTACGGGCAGTCAGGCTCCACGGCACAGTCCAGACACCGATCGGCCGCGCCGGCCGGCCGACTGTCTGCATTGAAGTGATGCAGCCCGCCCCGGCTGGAGACTCTTAACGCCGGCCGGCCCACGATGTAGCGCAGCCAGTCCAGGTCATGACAGCACTTGGTCAGGATGCTGGGCCCCGCCTGGTCCGAGCTGCGCCAGTTGCCGCGCACAAACGAGTGGGCGAAGTGCCACCAGCCGACCGGCTCCAGGTGCTCCACGCCGACGAGCTGGCCGAGCCTGCCCGCGGCCAAGATCGTCTTCACCCGGTCCGTGTAGGCCGTGTACCGCATGACGTGGCAGACCGCGAGGATGACCCCGGCCTTCTCGACGGCGTCGATGACCTCGTTGCACCCCGCCCGCGTCGGCGCGATCGGCTTCTCGAGCAGAACGTGGTAGCCGAGCTCCGCGAAGCGGCATGCCGGGCCTACGTGCTCGCGGTCCGGAGTAGTGACAATCACGGCATCGGCGAGCCGGGCCTGCGCGGCCAGGTCGCGCCAGTCGTCGAACCGCTTGTCGGCCGCCACCCCGAGCTGGTCGGCCAACGCGTCACGGCGATCGACGCGCGGATCGGCGACTGCCACCACACGAGCCCGGTCCGGATACCGCTGCGCAAAGCTGGAGAACGTGTGACCCCGGGAACCGGTACCGAGGAGCGCCAGCGTAATCGGACGAGCCGTTGTCACCGGACCCCCTATTCTCCCCGAAGGCCACACGGCGCTCCAGCCACAATTCTGGCAGGTTTGATGCATTCCTACCAAAACCTGTTAGGCTTCGGCCGTAGCTTATGGTGCAATCGACCAGAACCGACCCGAGCGAAGAACGCGATTACCTTGCCGGCTACGACCCGCGCGCCTTTCCGCCAGTGGCGGTCACGGTCGATGTGGTTCTGTTCACGATCCGCCTGGGCCGCTTCAGCGTGCTCCTGGTCCGTCGCGGTCAACACCCCGAGCTGGGCAAGTGGGCTCTTCCAGGGGGGTTCGTTCGGCCCCATGAGCAGCTCGACGCGGCGGCTGCCCGCGAGCTGGGCGAAGAGGCCGGCCTGGCGCAGCTGCCGCCGGGCGTTCGCCTCCGCCAACTGGGCGCCTACGGATCACCAGATCGAGATCCGCGTATGCGCGTCGTTTCGGTTGCATACCTCGGGTTCGCGGCGTGGCCGACCTCGGCGGCGACGAGGCGCCACAGATTGCATTCGACCACCGACAGATCATCAACGACGGCGTTGAGCGGGCACGCGAGATGCTCGAGAATACAACGCTGGCGGCCGCCTTTCTCGAGGAGCCGTTCACGATGGCTGACCTGCGAGCCGTTTACGAGGAGGTCTGGGGTGAGCGAATCGATCCGTCGAACTTCCGTAGGAAGGTAATGCGACAAGCCGGCTTTATCGAGCCGATCGGACGCCTGAGCGCGCCGCGAAGCCCGGATGGAGGCAGGCCGGCGGACCTGTATCGGCGTGGATCAGCCGACCGCCTCCACAAGCCGATCAGCCGGCACGACGATGACTGAACGACTCTCGACCCCGCGGGGACGAACTCGGAGACGCCTCGAGATTGTTGGCTGGGTTGTGGGCGCCATCGCGTCTTTAGCGTTGATCTGGTCCTCATTGAGTCACCACGGCGAGATGGACATCACGGAGGTGCTCGGCTTCATCACGGGAGCCGTCTCTGTTTGGCTGACGGTGAAGCAAAACGTCTGGAACTGGCCCATCGGAATCGCCAACAGCGCTTTTTATGTGGTCGTCTTCTTTCAGGCCAGGCTGTTTGCCGACTCGTCCCTGAACGTCCTCTATGTCGTGCTGGGATTCCTCGGCTGGTACTGGTGGCTCAAGGGCAGCGAGCACCACACCGCCCTCAACGTCGGCCGCGTCTCAAAGCGGTCTGTAATTGTGCTGGCCGCGGTAGGACTTGTGGCTACGGCTGGCATGGCTGTCTTCCTGGCGAGCATTCACGACTCCGCGCCATTGCTCGATGCGCTGACGACCGTCCTCAGCTTGATCGCCGAGTACATGCTGGCTCGGAAGCTACTGGAGAACTGGGGCGTGTGGATCACCGCTGACGTCATCTACATAGGCCTGTACGCGTATCGGTCGCTTTATCTGACCGCCATCCTCTACGCCCTCTTCCTGACGATGTGCATCGTCGGCTTTGTCAGCTGGCGGCGGACGTGGCTGGCGTCGCGAACTCCGCCCGAGCAGATTGTCATGGAACCAGCACGTGCCTAGGCTGGGAGTTACGGTCGGCAAGTTCTATCCGCCGCACCGCGGGCATAAGCGCTTGATCGAGTTTGCGCAGGCGCGGTGCGACGAGCTGGTGGTGATCGTTGGATCCCGCCCCAACGAGGACCCGCCGGGCGATCTGCGGATCAAGTGGCTGCGACAGATCCACCCCGGCGTCCGTTTCGAGCCGGTGGACGATGTTTACCCTGAGGATCCCGACGTCTGGGCCACGGTCGCGATCCGAGTACTGGGCCGGGCCCCCGACGTGGCCTTCACCGGTGAGACCTACGGAGCGGCATGGGCCCGAGCCATGGGCTGCGCCTTCGAGTTGCTCGATCGAACAACCGACTCCGATCGATGCTCGGGGACCATGGTGCGTTCGGACCCGATGGGCAGTTGGGCATGCCTCGAGCCCTGCGTTCGCGCTTACTACGTGCGCCGCGTGTGCGCCGTCGGAGCCGAGTCGACCGGCACCACGACGATCGCACGCGACCTGGCTGCGCACTACCAGACAGTTTGGATTCCAGAGTATGGCCGCGAGTACTTCGAGTGCCGCTCCACGCGTGCGGATGCGGACAGGCGATGGACGACCGACGAATTCATCCACATCGCAAAGGAGCAGGCACGAACTGAGGATCTGGGCGCACTCGCTGCCGATCGAGTTCTCCTGTGCGACACCGATCCATTTGCCACTGAGATATGGCACGAG
>VBII01000208.1 GCA_005887735.1 Chloroflexota bacterium | reverse complement strand
GCTGGACAAAGCCATCAAGGAGTACAAGGAGACGGCACTGCCGGCGATCGCGACCCATGAAGGCGCACGGTCGGCGACGCTCCTCATAAATCGCGAGACGGGCGACATCCTCTCGATCGCGTTCTACGAAAGCGAAGCGTCGGCGAAGAACTTCGCTCCGAAGGCGGAGAAGCTCATCGCCGGTTTCCAGAAATATGCGGCTCCCGACGCCACGCCCACGCGTGAGGTTTATGAAATCGCGGCCTCTACGCAGAGCGAGGCGAAGGCCGTCGTCGAGCGCACCTACAAGGCGCTCAACGCCCACGACCTCGAGGCAGCCGCGCGCGACACGGCGCCAGACGGCGAGCTCACGGCGCCCGGCGACATGACGGTCAAGGGACCACAAGGGATCAAGGGTTACAACCAGAACTGGATCACGGCGTTCCCTGACGCACGCTTCGAGACGAAGAACATCTTCGCCCAGGGCAATCAGGTCGTCGTGGAAGCCACCTTCGTCGGGACGCACAACGGCACGCTCAAGACCCAGATGGGTGATGTGCCGGCGACAGGTCGCAAGGTCAAGGGCGATTACGTACAGGTATTCGAAGTCGATCGCGGCCTGATCAAGAAGGCTCGCCTGATGTTCGACCAGGTGCAGCTCATGACGCAGCTTGGCATGGCTCCTGCCCCCCCTCAGCAGGCGCTGAACACCCGCCGGTAGGTGGATTTGCCGGCGTCGGGCCGGGGCCGCGTGGAGCCCCGGCCCACCCGGCCTTGCGCGACACCGGCCTCGTGTACAGTAGTCCGCGTATGGAAACTCAAAAGCTGAGCTTCGAGGACTTCAAGAACATCATCGTCGAGCGTCTTGGCTGCGAGCCCGAGCAGGTGACGATGGACGCTTCATTTCAGGAGGACCTGAACGCGGACTCTCTCGACCTGGTCGAGCTGATCTACGCGTTCGAGGAAAACACCGGACTCGAGATTCCTGACGAGGACGCGGAGAAGATCACGACCGTTGGACAGGCCTGGGAATACATCCAGGAGAAGGCCGGCTCATAGCACAGCCTCAGGCAGCACCTCTTGCTCAGTCGCTGCAGCAGCTTCAGCAAAAGATCGGGATTCACTTTCGCGACCCAGGGCTCCTGCTGGAGGCTGTCACCCACAGCTCTTTCGCCAATGAGAGCCCTTCGGTATCGCCGCGCGACAACGAGCGCCTCGAGTATCTCGGCGACGCCGTCCTCCAGCTCATCGCCGCGGAGTACCTGTACAAGCACCATCCAGGCGCCGCCGAAGGCGAGCTGACTCAGACGCGTTCGGCGATGGTCAACACCAATACGCTCGCCCAGCTCGCGGAGCAGCTGGGTCTGGGGGGCTACCTCTATCTCGGCAAGGGCATCGCGAAAGGGGGCGGTCGAAGCCTCAAGTCGCTGCTCGCAAACGCGTTCGAGGCAGTGCTCGGCGCCGTGTTCCTCGACGCCGGCTACGACGCCGCCTATCACTACTACCTCGATCGCTATCGAGCCCTCCCGTCGCCCGTCCGCGACGAGAACTTCAAGGGTCGCCTGCAGCAAGTGGCGCAGGAGCGGTTCGGCGAGACGCCCGTCTATGACAGCGAGGGAGCCCGGGTGGCCAACCGCCGCGAGTACACCTCGGTGGTGTTCGCCGGATCCGAGCCACTGGGCACCGGCCATGGCGCGAGCAAGCAGGAGGCCGAGCAGGACGCCGCCCGGGCGGCGCTGGAGAGCCTGCTCGGATCAGCCGCCAAAGACGTGGTCCAGGCCGCCAAGCCGGCACAGTCCCGGACCCGCCGCTCGCCGCGCAAGAAGCGCGAGCTGCCTGCTCCGGCCCCCGAGGGCACGCCGGCCGAGGTCGTGCCGCTGCACGTCATGTCCGAAGAGCCCGCGACGCCCGTCGTATCGCGCAGCCGCCAGTTCGGCGAACCCATCGAGTAATGGTCAAGTCTCCTCCCCATTTATGGGGAGGTGGCGCGAAGCGCCGGAGGGGCTGGTCCACATCTAGCGCCTGAGAATCATCGAGGCCCTACATCTGCTACTCTCGGCGCCAGTTTGTTCCTCAGGTCCCTGCAATTGCTGGGCTTCAAGACCTTTGCCCGGCAGACCGAGATACTTTTTGACGGCGGCGTGACCGCCATCGTCGGGCCCAACGGATCGGGCAAGACGAACATCGTCGATTCCGTCAAATGGGTGCTCGGCTCCGGCCAGGCGCGCGACCTCCGCGGCAAGAAGATGGAGGAGGTCATCTACGCCGGCGGCGATCGCCGCCCGCGCGCCTCCTACGCCGAGGTCTCGCTCGTCTTCGACAACACCGCGGGCCGGCTGCCGGTCGACTACCACGAGGTGGCGATCAAGCGCCGGATCGAGCGCGACGGAGAGAGCGACTACTTCCTCAACGGCACCCGAGTGCGGCGCCGCGACCTGATCCACCTCTTGTCTTCCACCGGCCTGACCGTCGACTCCTACGCGATCATCGACCAGCACGACATCGAGCACATCGTGGTCTGCTCTCCGGCCGAGCGCAGGCAGCTGCTCGAGGAGGCTGCCCAGGTCCGCGGCGTCAAGGCCCGTCGGCAGGAGGCCTCGCAGAAGCTGCAGGAGCTTGCGAACAACCTGCTTCGCCTCGAAGACCTCAAGACGGAGCTGGCGCCGCGGCTCGAAGGCCTGCGCGCGCAGGCCGCCGCCGCCCGCGAAGCCGGCGAAGCAACCGCCCGCCTCGAGGTGCTGCGCGGCAGCATCGTCTGGGAGGAGTGGCGCGAGGCCCGCGACGCCCATCGCCGGGCGTCCTCGCAGGCGCAGACCCTGGAGCGGCGCCTGATCGAAGCCCGGGAGCAGGCGCGTGTGTCGGAGGAGGAGTTCCGATCCGGCCGGGAGGCCGCGCAGGCGGCCCAGGACCGCCGCCTGGCGCGCCAGCGCACGCTGGGGCAGCTCCGCCTGCAGCTTTCTGAGGCCGAGCACCGCGTCCAGCTGGCTCAAGAGCGGTCGGAGAACCGGCGCACCGTCGCCGAGGCGGCCCGCAGCGCCGAAGCGGAGAACAGGGCCGTCCTCGACGCGGCTGCCGACCTCCACGCGCAGCTGGCGAGGGAGCTCGCCATCGAGGCGCTTCCGGTTGAGAACGTCGCGGAGGACGAGCTCGCCGAGGCGGAGAGGCGGGCGAAGGTCGCGGAAGAGGCGGCCGTCGCCCTGGCCAGGGTCCGCTCAGAGCTCGAAGGCATCGACGCCCTGCGGCCGGCCCCATCCTCAGGCGTGCGGCTCGGCGACGTGATCACTGCACACGCCGGCTACGAAGCGGCGCTGGCCGCGGTGTTGGGACCGCTGCTCGATGCGGTGGTCGTGGCGGACGAGCGGGCGGCGCTGGAATCGACCGCGGCCGCCAATCGACAGGTCACAGCGCTGTTCCCGACGGAGGGCCCCGCGCCGCTGGACGGTTCGCTCTACCACCACATCGACGCTCGCGACGGTTATGAAACCATCGCCCGGCGGCTTCTGGGCGGTGTCCTGGTTGGGCGCGACGTGACCGTCGAGGGCCTCTATCGCCAACCTGGCCTGGTGAGAGCAGGCACGGATCCGCGCGTGGCGCTGGATGCGCGTCGGGCTGAGCTTCAGCGGCGGATCCCACAGCTCGAAGCCGGCGCCGCTCTGGCGCAGGTCACGGCCCGCGAGCTGCGGCGCCTGCGCGAGGCGATGGAGCGCGGCCAGATGCGCAACCGCCTCGATTCCATCCGGCGCCAGGCGGCCATGGTGGAAGAGGATCTCGCTCGACTGACCGCCGTGTCTGCGGACCGCCGCAGCCGCGTGGTCCAGGCCGAGCAGGCGTTGACGGCGGCCACGGAGTCCCTGCCCGCGCTGGGCGAAGCCGCCGACGCCGCGCGCCAGGCCCTGGCCACCGCCGAGCACGACGCGCCCGAGGACGACGCCGAGACTGCGGAGGGCGCCCGGCGCCTGATCGCGCTCGAAGAGGCTCGCATCGACGCCCGGCTGCGCGCCGGGACTCTCGAGGGCAACCTCGAGCTCATAACCCGCGAAGCCGAGCTCCTGCAGGCTCGCATGGACGACATCCGTTCCCGCATGCCCGACGGGGTCGCGCCGGAGGAGATACCCGGCGGGAAGGGACGGGAGCGCGAGATGCGCGCGCTCGAACGCCGGCTCGAGGAGATCGGTCCGACGAACGCGCTGGCCGAATCGGAGTGCCGCGAGCTCGAGGAGCGCTATCAGAACCTCGCCGAACAGCTCGAGGACATCAGCGCGGCACGGGCCGACCTCGAGGATCTCATCGCGAAACTGCGTCAGGAGGAGGAATCGCGATACGAGGCCGTTTTCGGTGCCGTGGCGGCGAACTTCCACGAGTACTTCTCGGAGCTGAACCCCGGCGGACGCGCGACGTTGCGCCACGCGGAAGGGGACGAAGGCCCGCGCACCGGCGTTGAGATCCTCGTCCAACCGCCGCGCAAGCGGCTCCAGAACGTGACGCTGCTGTCCTCGGGCGAGCGCTCGCTCGCCGCCCTCGCGCTGGTGCTGGCGCTCGACGAGGTGAACCCAAGCCCCTTCACCATCCTCGACGAGGTCGATGCCGCGCTAGACGATGCGAACGTCGACCGCTACGGACAGATGGTCGCACGCCTCGGCGCGCGCCGGCAGTTCCTGGTCATCACTCACAACCACGTCACGATGTCGTACGCATCGACGCTCTACGGGATCCACCTCGACGAGAGCGGTTCATCCCACCTTGTCTCGGTGCGACTGGAAGACATTCGCCGGCCCGCGACCCGAGCCGCGACCACAGCGCAAGCAGGCTGAGCGAACCCAAGCAAGGGATCTGGAGCCGGGTCGGCAGCCGGACCCGGAGCGCTCTCACGGTCGGCCTGCGCTCGCTGAGCCCGCCACTCGCCGGCGGCTACTACGAAGAGCTCGAAGAGCTCCTCGTGGCCGCCGACCTCGGCCCGGCGATGGCGGCGACGCTCGTGGCGGGCGTGCGATCTCGCTCGCCGCGAAAGCGTGAGGAAGCCATCGACGCGCTCGTCGCCGTCGCAGCCGGCGTGATGTCAAAGAAGCCACGCGAGCTCAACCTGGCCGGCAACCCGGCTTGCATTCTTTTTTATGGGGTCAACGGCGCCGGCAAGACGACCACCGCGGGCAAGGTCGCCTTTCGATTGCGCGAGCAGGGTCGAAAACCGCTGATCGTCGCGGCGGACACCTACCGCGCCGCGGGCATCGAGCAGATGGTTGCCTGGGCGGAGCGCGCAGCAGTGCCCCATTTCGACGGCTCCAGCGGCGCCGACCCGGCCTCGGTCGTCTTCGACGGCCTCCAGATGGCCCGCAAGCGAGGCCACGATGTGGTCATCGCCGACACCGCGGGCCGCCTGCAGACGCAGCGCAACCTGCTCGAGGAGCTGGGCAAGATCGGCCGCGTGGCGAGCAAAGCCCTCGACGACGAACATTACGAATCGCTCCTCGTGCTCGACGCCGTGCTCGGGCTCACGAGCCTGGTCCAGGCCCGCGAGTTCAACAAGGCAATCCCGATCACGGGCCTGGTCCTGGCCAAGCTCGACAGCACCGCCAAGGGCGGCGCGGCCATAGCGATCGAAGCCGAGCTGGACGTGCCGGTGAAGCTGGTCGGGGTGGGGGAGGCCATCGAGGATCTGGCCCCGTTTGACCCCGCCGCCTTCATCCGCGCAATCTTCCACTAGTCCGGCTCCCGGGCCCTGGCAAACGTCATTGTCGGCGCGATTGATATCAACCGCCCCTCCTCCGTCTTGACCAGTTGCCACCCCCCTTCATGCACCAGCCAGTGATGCCGGTGACACAGGAGGATCAGGTTGGACAGCTCTGTGGTCCCGCCGTTGATCCAGTGCACGAGGTGATGTCCATCGCATCGTGAGGCAGGCCGCTCGCAGGCCGGCCACTGGCAGTGCCCATCCCGCGCTTGGAGCGCCCGCCGCGCCGCACCCGAGATGACTCGCCTGGAGCGACCGACGTCGACCACAACCGACTCCTGGTCGAGCAGCACACGCATGACGCTGCAGTCGCAAGCCATCCGCTTCACCGTCGTCGAGGAAACGGGCAGCGAGAACTCCATCTCGCCGCCGGCCGCTCCCGCCAGACCCTTTACGGTTTCAACCGAAGCCGTGATCTGCAGGTTGGCGGGCCTGCCGGCAACGGCCAGCTCGACCAGCGCGTCCGCGTAGCGCTTCTCCAGCTTCCGCTGGTCGCCCACCCCGCGCAACCACGGCGCGGGGACCCCAGCAGGTTTTCGCGCCAGAGGCTCGAGCGCCGTGCGCACGGCGGCGCCGCCGACAGGGTC
>VBII01000207.1:12411-12965 GCA_005887735.1 Chloroflexota bacterium | reverse complement strand
TGCATTCCTAACGCCGTTAGGGGTATTGTAGCGCGTCTAGACACCTAACGCCGTTAGATAAGGAGGAGCGACATGCAGATCACCGAGACCAGACGCTGGCGTTTCAAGGGTCCCGAGATGGAGGGCCCGATCGCTAGGTGGTACGCGCGCGTGCGGGGCTCCCAGAGCCAGCTCGACGCGTACCGGAAGCAGGCTTTCCAGCTCACCGCCGAACTGCGAGACGGCGCCCGGGTGCTCGAAGTTGCCCCCGGCCCGGGATACCTGGCGATCGAGATGGCGCGCCCTGGACGGCTCCAGGTGACCGGCCTCGACATCAGCCGCACGTTCGTCGAGATCGCAGCCGAAAACGCACGCAACGTCGGGGTGTCCGTCGAATTCCGCCAGGGGGACGTGGCCCAGATGCCTTTTGAAACGGACTCGTTCGACCTGATCGCCTGCCAGGCGGCGTTCAAAAATTTCACGCTGCCCCATCGCGCGCTCGCCGAGATGCACCGCGTCCTTCGCGCCGGCGGGACGGCGGTGATCCAGGACATGAGTAAGGACGCAACCCACGC
>VBII01000207.1:0-12297 GCA_005887735.1 Chloroflexota bacterium | reverse complement strand
ATGGACCTCGGGCGAATCAGCACCTTCACGACGAAGGCGACGCTCGAGATGCTCAAGCGCCGCGCCTACGCGCCGTCGCAATTCGAACGCCTCGCTACGGACAGCCCATTCAAGACGTGCGAGATCAGCACGGAGGGGATCGGTCTCCAGGTGCGGCTCAAGAAGGAAGCGGCCGTGGCCTAACCTTTTCATCGTGGCGCGCAAGCTCGCCGAATACGAAGCCAAGCGTGACTTCAAGCGCACGCCCGAACCAGGCGCCAAGGTCCCCCGCAAGGAGACCAAGGCGCCGCGGTTTGTGGTCCAGGAGCACCACGCGCGCCGGTTGCACTGGGACTTTCGGCTCGAGAAGGACGGGGTGGGAGTTTCGTGGGCGGTCCCCAAAGGCATCCCGCCGGATCCAAAGAAGAATCATCTCGCCGTCCACGTGGAGGACCACCCGCTCGAATACTTCAAGTTCGCCGGCGAGATCCCCAAAGGTGAGTACGGCGGCGGGCAGGTCCTGATCTGGGACGAAGGGACCTACGACCCGATCAAGTGGTCTGACCGAGAGGTGATGGTCGTACTCCACGGCAAGCGGCTCAAGGGCCGCTACGTGCTTTTTCGGACCAGGGGAAACGATTGGATGATCCACCGAATGGATCCGCCGCAGGATCCGGATCGCCAGCCGATGCCCGGAAACCTGGAGCCCATGTTGGCCAAGCTCTCCGCCAAGCTGCCGACGCCGGATGACGCCTGGGGATTTGAGTTCAAGTGGGACGGCATTCGCGCGGTTGCGTTCGTCGACGGCGGTATCTTGCGGCTGCAGAGCCGGACCGGAGAGAACATCACACCGCGGTATCCCGAGATTCATCCGATGGGCCGCGCTCTCGGCTCGAGCGAGGTCATCCTCGATGGCGAGATCGTCGCCCTCGACGAGAAAGGGAGACCCAGCTTCGAGGAGATCCAGCAGCGAATGGGCCTCACGGCCGAGGCCGACGTCCGGCGAAAGATGAAAGAGGTTCCGGTGACCTACATGCTTTTCGACGTCATGTGGCGAGACGGGCACTCGCTTATGGATCAGCCTTACACCGACCGGCGCCAGGCGCTGGCGCAGCTCAAGCTGAGCGGAGCCTCCTGGCAGACGCCGCCCTACGAGAAAGGTGGCGGCCAGACGATGAAGGAGGCGAGCGCGAAGGCCGGTCTCGAAGGGGTCATGGCCAAGAAGCTCGATTCGAAGTACGAGCCGGGACGGCGCACCGGCGCCTGGCAGAAGATCAAGAACCACAACCGCCAGGAGCTCGTCATCGCCGGCTGGCTCGAGGGCGAAGGCAAGCGCCGGGGCTATCCGGGCGCGCTGCTGGTCGGTTACTACGACAAGGGGAAGCTCGTGTACGCGGGCAAGGTGGGCACCGGTTTCACGGACGCGATCCTCGATGAGCTCAACAAGAAGCTGAAGCCGCTCGCCACAGACAAGAATCCTTTCGACCTCGGATCGCCGCCGCGCGCCGCCCACTTCGTGAAACCAAAGATCGTGGCCGAGTTCGAGTTCGTCGAGTGGACGCGCGGAGGTCAGCTGCGGGCGCCCGCCTTCAAGGGCTTCCGCGTCGACAAGCCGGCCAAGGAGGTCGTGCGCGAAGGTGGCTAAGGAAACTTCGGTCGAGGTTCAGATCGAGGGCCGCACCCTGAAGCTGACGAACCTGGAAAAGGTCCTGTACCCAGAGGTCGGGTTCACGAAGGGTCAGGTCATCGACTACTACACGCGCATCGCGCCCATCCTTCTTCCCCACACGCGCGACCATCCGCTCACGCTCAAGCGCTACCCGAACGGCGTCGACGGCGAGTTCTTCTATGAGAAGAACTGCCCCAAGCACCGGCCGCCGTGGGTGCAGACTGCGACCGTGTGGAGCGGGGGCAATAACCGCGACATGTACTACTGCCTCTGCCAGGACCTACCCACGCTGGTCTGGCTCGCGCAAATTGCAACTCTCGAGTTCCACACCTCGCTCTCGTACGCCGACGACCTGCCGCAGCCGCGAACCCTCGTGTTCGACCTCGACCCTGGGCCGCCGGCGACGATCGTCGAGTGCTGCCGCATCGGGCTGATGCTGCGCGACCTCTTCGCCGAGCACGGGCTCGACAGCTGCGCGAAAACCTCTGGTTCGAAAGGCCTGCAGCTCTACGTGCCGCTCAACACCAAGGTCACCTACGTCGAGACCAAGGTGGTGTCCAAAGGGCTGGCGCAGTTCTTCGAAGAGAAGCACCCTGACCTCGCGGTGCACAAGCAGCTGAAGGAGCTGCGCACGGGACGGGTGCTGATCGACTGGAGCCAGAACGACCAGTACAAGACGACGATCAACGTCTACTCGCTGCGCGCGCGGACCCGGCCGACGGTCTCGACTCCGGTCACGTGGGACGAGGTCGAAAAATGCCTCAAGGCGAAGGACCCAAGCCTCCTGGTGTTCGATTCCGAACAGGTGCTCAAGCGCGTGGAGAAGCACGGCGACCTCTTCGAGCCGGTGATCAAGAAGAAGCAGAAGCTGCCGAAATCGCTGCTGCAAGCCACAGGCGGAGCACCTGCGATCGAGAAGATGGCCAACCGGCGGCGCAGCGGCGGAGGCCGGCGATACCCGCCGCAGTGAGAAATCCCCACGAACTCAGAGCCTTCGGCGTGAGTTCGCGGGGGCCCCTATAGAGTGGGCAGGCCTCGTGTCGTCATCGCGGGCGCCGGCTTCGGAGGTCTCACATGCGCGCGCGGGCTGAAAGATGCGCCGGTCGACGTCCTTCTGGTCGACCGCAACAACTACCACCTGTTCACGCCGCTGCTGTACCAGGTCGCATCTGCCCTGCTCGAACCGAGCGAGATCGCTCGTCCGGTGCGACAGCTGATCAGGCCTCTGCCCAACGCGGACTTCCTCCAGGCGTCCATCACCGGCGTCGACTTCAAGGGGCGGCGGTTGCTGACCGACCGCGACTCGATCGGCTACGACTACCTGGTGCTGGCCACGGGCGCCCAGAGCGATTCCTTCGGCAACGCCTCGGTGGCCGAACATGGACTGGGCCTCAAAGACCTCGACGAAGGGCTCGCGCTCCGCAACCGCATCCTGTCCCGCTTCGAGGAGTCGCGGTGGACGCGCGACCCCGAACGGCGGCGGGCGCTGCTCAGCTTCGCGGTCGTCGGCGGAGGTCCGACCGGGGTCGAGATGGCGGGGGCGATCTCGGAGCTGATCCGGCTCGTCCTGCGCAAGGATTACCGCCAGCTCGACATAAACGAGGTCCGCGTGGTGCTTATAGAGGCAGCGCCCCATGTTCTCGGAGCTTTTGTCCCGTCGCTGCGCGAGGCCGCCCGGCGCTCGCTCGAGCGCAAGGGGATCGAGGTGATGCTCGACGCGAAGGTCGATTCGGTGACCGACAGCTCAGTCCGTCTCGGCGGCGGACAGGAAGTTGCGGCGGGCACGGTGATCTGGACCGCCGGGGTCAAGGGGTCGGACGTCGGGAAGGCGACCGGAGTCCAGCTGGTGCGACAGTCGCGGATCAAGGTGGACGGCACGCTGCAGGTCCCGGGCCATCCTGTGGTCTTCGTCATCGGTGACCTGGCGGGCGCCTCCGATGGCACCGCGATGCTGCCGATGCTCATCCCCGTCGCGATGCAGGCCGGCAGGCATGTGGCCGCATCGATTTCCGACATGGTGGCCAACGGTGGTGCCCGCGCATTTCGCTACAAGGACCCGGGCATCATGGCGACCATCGGCAGGAACTCCGCGGTGGCGCAGCTCGGCTGGGTGCACATGTCGGGCTTTCTCGGCTGGCTGATGTGGCTCGGCGTTCACCTGGTCAACGTGATCAGCTTTCGCAGCCGCATCGTGGTGCTCGTCAACTGGGCATGGGACTACATCTTTTTCGACCGCCCGGTGCGGCTCATCGTGCGGGCCCGGCCGTGAGACAGCTGATGGCAACGATTGCCGTCGCTGTGATGACCGCTGCTTGCGGCGGGGGATCCACGCCGCCGGTGGATGCGGCCAAGGTGCTGCGCGACGGAGCCGCTGCCATGGCTCAGCTGCAGACCGTCAATGCAACTTTGAAGTTGACCAAAGGCACGGTGACGATCCAGGGCTTCACCCTGGTGAGCGCCCGGACCTCCGTCAAATTGCCGTCCGACAGCGACACGACCTACACGGTCAAAGAGCAGGACATCCGGTTCAGCCTCCAGGTGGTGATCTCCTCCGGCAACGTTTATGTGCACCTTCCGCTGTCGACGTTTCGCGAATTGACAGGCGCGGAGGCGACGACGTTTCCCGACATGGCCAAGCTCTTCGACCCCAAGACGGGTCTGCCCGCGATCATCCCGGCCGGGGCGAGCCCCAGGTTCGTCTCGACCGATCAGGTCGGCGGCGTGAGCGCGAACCAGATCGCGACTACGTACTCCCCTGAACAGGTCCGCAGCCTGCTGGCCGACCTGAGCTCGACCGGACCGGTGGGCGCGCGGGTCTGGGTCGACACGGGCGACCATAGGATTCGAAAAGCGGTGCTCGACGGCGCGTTCGGCGACGGCGGCAAGGAAGCGGCCGTTCAGGTCGACATCTCGGGATTCAACGCACCGATCATCATCAGCTCTCCCACGCCGTAGTTGAGGCGGATCCTGCTCGCGCTGGCAGGAGCCGGGCTTTTTCTCGCGGCCTTGGATGCTTATGTGGTCGTGACCCTGCTGCCCGCCATGATGGGCGACGTCGGCCTGACGATCGAGCGCCTCGAGCAGGGAACTCCGATTGTGACGGGCTTCCTCGCGGGCTACGTCGTCGCGATGCCCCTGCTCGGAGCGTATTCGGATGTGCGGGGCCGGGTGCCCGTGTACGTCGCATGCATGGGGGCGTTTGCCGCGGGCTCCGTGATGACCGCCACCGCCGGACTGTGGGACTTCGCCGGACTGCCCTGGCTGATGGCCGGCCGGTTCATCCAGGGCCTCGGCGGCGGCGGGTTGGTTCCGCTCGCGCTGCAGGAGGCCGGGAGCGTTTTCGGGCCGCTCTATGGGGCCACGCTGGCTGCCGCGGCGGTTAGCGCCGGCGGCTGGCGTTTTGTGTTCTGGCTCGACGTCCCGCTGGCCGCGATCTGCGCCGCGGGGCTCGTCATCGCGGCGCGCCGGGCGGAGTTTCCAGCACCCGGCGCCGCCTCCTCGATCGACTGGATCAGCGCGTTGCTGCTCGGCCTGGGGCTCGCCCTCCTGGTGCTCGCGCTTTACCCGGACGACCCTGAGCACCGCGCGACCAACGGGCTCTTCGTGCCGGCGGGAATCGGCGCGGTGGTCATGCTCGGCGCTTACGGGTGGCGCCATGTGCACCGGCTCGAGACTCTGATTCCCCGCGACCTCCTCCGCAGCCGGGCCTTCGTGGGCGCGGCGGCGGCGAATGTCCTGATCGGCGCCGCGTTGATCGCCACCCTGGTCGATGTGCCTCTATTGGGGCGGCTCGTCTTCAACCTCAACCAGCTCGACTCGGGTCTGTTGCTCACGCAGTTTCTGGTCGGGGTGCCGGTCGGCGCAGTCGCGGGTGGGTTCCTGGCGGGACGCGCGAGCGACGGCGTCACCGCCGCGCTCGGCATCGCCGTGTCCGCCGCGGCATTCGTGTAGATCTCGGGTTGGGGCGCCAACGAGCTCTCGCTGCATGCCGGTCCGCTGCGACAGGCGGACCTGGCCCTCGCCGCGTGCGGGTTGGGTTTCGGCCTGGTCATCGCGCCGCTGACGGCTGCCGTTCTCGCTCTGACTCGCGGGCAGAGGCACGGGCTCGCAACAAGCCTGGTCGTGCTGGCGCGCACGATGGGCATGCTGGTCGGCCTCTCAGCCCTGACGGCGTTCGGCCTTTATCGATTCCGCCAGATCCTCGGCACCCCGGTGCTCACCGAGCCAGACCTTGCCGCCAGGGTCAGGCACCTGCAGGCGCTGGTCGCTGCTGCGTTTCTGCAGGAGTACCGGGAGATTTTCCTGATCTCGGCCGCGATGTGCGCGATCGCGGCGGCCGTTATCGCTTTTTCGCTACGGCCAGCACGTACGAGTGGTGGTACCTGAAGGCATCGTCCGGGTCGCCGAGACTCGCCATGGCGGCATCGACCTCGGCCTCGAGCTCGTTGCGATACCGCGGACCGAGGGAGCGGATCAAGGTATACGGGAGCGGGCCGGCTCCCGCCATCAGCTCGGTCCAGTCGCGCGCGTCGCTGGCGCGCCCGCCGGTGACCATCTCGGTCAGCCTCGTGACCTCAAAGCCTGCCGAGCTCAGGATCTGCGAGAGCACCTCCGGCTCTCCGAACCTCGCCCGCTCTGAGCTGTATCTGGGCAGGCTCAGGTAATGGCGGCGGGCGAGCGGCGCCAGGCCCTGGAAGAACAGCTCCTGGGCGCGGGTGCTCAGGCTCCGGCGCTGGCAGGAAACCGCCAGCCGGCCACCCGGCCGCAGGACCCGGAGGGCCTCGGCCAGCGCCGTCGTGGGATCGGCGAGGTAGGCCAGCGTCTCACCCATCGTGACCAGGTCGAAGGTCGCAGGCCGAAAGACAAGATGCTCGGCCGCCATGCCGACGAACTGCACGTTCTTGACCTTTTTGGAGCGCGCGATCGACAGCATGTTGTCCGAGAGGTCCACGCCGAACACAAGGCCAGGGCTCACGCGGGGCGCCACCAGGTGGGCGACAAGCCCGGTTCCCGTCCCGACGTCCAGCGCCTGCTCGTGCTTGGCGGGCGCGGCCAGGTCGACCAGCCGCGACGCAACCCTGCCGTGCTGCCCGCCCGCCCACGTGTCGTAGACCGGGGCGATGCGATCGAAAAAGTCGACCAGGTGGTTGACCACCTCGTCTGACGAATCTGGGTCCATCACGGCCACGGGTGTTCTTTAACCTTTCTTGACGCCTGGGGCACGGCTGTTACGATGCTAGCTCCCTGAAATCCTGATTCGGCTTCACTAACGGACGTAAGTCTGAGAATTTGCCGGAGTTGCATGGAAAGTATGGAAAACACAGTGGAGGATTCCATGGTTCAAGCTGAAAAAACCGCGGTTCAGGCTTCCAGCGCGCAGAACGGCGGGAACAACGTCGTGAGTCTCGGTCCTCGCGACGTCCTGCAGGGGCGCCTCGAGATCCAGGGCGACCTGAAAATCGCAGGGAACGTCGAGGGCGACCTGAAGGCGAGCGGAGACGTGACCGTCGATTCGGGAGCCACCATCCAGGCCGCCATCGAGGGCGCGAACGTCAGCGTTCGCGGGCAGGTCACGGGCAACGTGACCGCAAGAAAGCGCCTTACCCTCGGCGGGTCGGGCCACCTCAACGGCGACGTCAAGGTGAGCCGCCTGACCGTCGAAGACGGGGCCACACTCAACGGCAACGTCACGATGTCGTCGGAAAAGGGTTAAGCGGGAGCTTCACCTCCCGCTCGTTCAGCTCGCTGGATCGCAGGCAGGACGACCGTTTCGAGGTAGTGCTTCGCTGCGTCCTCGGCGCTGCGAACGATCCGCCATTCGAGCTGTTCCATATCGACCTGGTCCCTGCTGAGCTGCGCGAGGCGTTCGCGCCAGAAGCCCGGGTCGATGTTGAGACCGGGCAGCGGCCCGAGCTGGCGCTGCGGGCTCAGCGCGGGCAGGTCAGGCAGGGGCGTGTTCGCGTCAGCGTTGGCATCGGGCGACACGAGCACCGGGGCGGCCGCAACCGGCCGCGTTGCCGACGCGACCACGTTCCAGGCCACAACGGCCAGCGCGCCGACGACCGCGATTTCGGCGACCACCATCCACGCGAGCGGGGTGCGAATCAGTTTGCGCATTACGCCACGCTAAGCGGCGCCGCGGCGCGCTGGAACCCAGCCTGTTAAGGACGCGGGATCGCGCGCAGGGCCGCCAGCCCGCGCTCGATGGTCTCCAGCTTCTTGGGAAAGCTGAACCTCACGTGACCTCGCCCAAGCACCGGATCGTGGTAGAAGCTCGAAGCCGGCACCGTAGCCACAGCCGCCTCCTCGATCAGGCGCCGAGCAAAAGCCACATCGTCTGTGGCGCCGAATGAGCTGATGCCTGCCATCACGTAGTAGGCGCCGTCCGGCACGGACGCGTCGAAGCCGCATTCCTGGAGGCCATCGACGATGGCGTCTCGCCGTTCCTGGTAGTCGCCCAACAGCTCCACATAAAAGGACGCGGGAAGCTCGAGTGCCTGCGCGATGGCGATCTGGAGCGGGTGGGCCGCGCCGACGGTCAGAAAGTCGTGCACTTTGCGTATACCCGCGGTGAGCGCCGGCGGAGCGATCAGCCACCCGATGCGCCAGCCGGTGACCGAATAGGTCTTGCTCGCGCCGCTGATCGTGATCGTGCGGTCCGCCATGCCAGGAAGCGTGGCGATGCTGATATGACGCCCGCGATAGACGAGGTGCTCGTAGATCTCGTCGGTGATTGCGATCGCGTCGTGCTCCATGCACAGCCGCGCAATGAGCTCGAGCTCGGCTTTCGAGTACACCTTGCCGGTCGGGTTGTGCGGCGTGTTGACGACGATGGCGCGTGTCTTTGCGCTGAAGGCGGCGCGCAGCTCGTCCGCCTCGAAAGACCATTTCGGCGGGCGCAGCGCAACAAAGCGCGGGACGGCACCGCTGATCACGCAGTCCGGGCCGTAGTTTTCGTAGAACGGCTCGAAGACGATCACCTCGTCGCCCGGGTCGACCGCGGCGAGCATGGCGGCGATCATCGCCTCAGTCGCGCCGCAGGAAACGGTCACCTCCGTGTCGGGATCGACTGCCCGGCCCCAGGCATCCGACTGTTTCCGTGCCACGGCCGCGCGAAGGGCCGGCGCTCCCCAGGTGGTGGCGTACTGGTTGTAACCCCCGCGCAGCGCTTGCGCCGCGGCTTCGAGAATTCGCGAGTCCGGGTCAAAGTCCGGGAAGCCCTGGGCGAAGTTGACGGCCCGCTCTGGGCCATGCAGCGAAAGGTTGAACCGAGTCATCTCGCGAATAACTGATTCGGTGAAGCTCTGCGCTTTCAGAGAGAGGCCGATCGATTTACTAGTGTCCGGGATCGGCGCGCTCCAGGTGAAGGTCGGTGCTCGAGCATGAGAAGCATCGTGCAGGGCGCTCGAGGTTGCGCTCCCACCAACCGCAAACATCGCAAGTCCACCGGGTCTTGGCGAAGAAGTCGAGCACGTCAGACCTGCTCAGCAGGCCGACCATCTTGCCGCCCCGGATCACTGGGACGCGCCTGATTCGCTCCCCGATGAGGAGGCGCGCCGCCTCGTCAATGCCCGTTTCCTCAGTAACCGAGATGACGCGCGGGCTCATGATGTCCCGCGCCACCTTTCCCTTCTTGGAAAAGACGTCCGTCTCCGAGACGATCCCGACGACGTGGCCTTCATTGGCGACAACGGGCGCGCCCGTGATGCGCTTGGAGGTCAGCGTGGATGCGATCTCGTCAACCGGCGTGTCTTCCCGAAACGTAATGACGTTTCGCGTCATGACTTCTTTGACCGGGATCACGGCGTGCCGAGCAGTGTAGCCACCGTCTGAAGGTTGGCGTTGCCGCCGCTGAGCACCAGGCCCGTGCGCCCGCCGGGCAGCTTGCCGGCCAGGTAGGCGGCCAGTGGAAGGGTTCCGGTCGGCTCGAGAGCCAGGTGAAGGCGCGACCATGCGACGTGGACGGCGGCGCCGATCTCGGCCTCCGTCACCGTGACGATCTCGTCCACGAGCCGGTTGACGAACATGACCTCGAAGTTACGCGCACCGATAGCCGTCGTGCGGACTCCGTCCGCGATCGTTTTCGGTGAGGTCGCCAGGGTCTGGATGCTGCCCGTCTTCCAGGTCCTGAATGCATCGTTGGCGGCCTCCGGCTCTACGCCGACCACGTGGAGTGCGGAGTTGTGGCTCTTGGCGGAGATCGCTGACCCGGCCAGGAGCCCGCCGCCCCCGACCGGGGCCACGATCACGTCGAGCTCGGGTTCATCCTCGAGCAGCTCGCGCACCGCCGTGCCCTGGCCGTGTATCACGTTCCAATCGTCAAAGGGATGGACCAGGCTGAATCCGCGCTCGGCCATCACCTCACGCAGGCGCTGCTCGCGGTTCGCGAACGTGATGCCCTCCTGGATCACCTCTGCGCCCAGGGCGCGGGTCGCCGCCACCTTGGCAGGGTTCGCGTCCTCAGGGATGAGGATCAGCGCCGGCAAGCCAACGGAGCGGGCGGCAAGGGCGACCGCCTGGGCGTGGTTGCCCGAGCTGACCGCGATCACGCCCGCAGGTCGCTTTCCAGACTGCACCAGGGAAAGCACCGCGTTGAAGGCTCCCCGGGGCTTGAACGAGCCTGTGACCTGGAAGCACTCGGGCTTGAGCCGCAGGTCGGGGTCGAGGTCGGTGGTCAGGGCCGTCGTGCGGCGAATGTGGCCGCGGATCCTTTCCGCCGCCTGCCGAACCTTCTCTGCCTGCTCCTGGACGTAACTCAAGCGGCGGCGGAATCGCGTTCGACCGCCGCCTGCGGTCGCGGTGCCCGGCGCAGGTTGGTAAGGACGATGCCGGCCAGGATGACCAGCATCCCGATCAAGGTCGGCAGGGTCAAGCTCTCGCCCAGCAGCACGACGCCCCAGAAAACCGCTGTGACCGGGACGAGAAAGGTGACGCCGGTCGCCCGGACGGCGCCGAGCGAGTTCATCGTGTAGTAGTAGAGCAGGTACGCGATTCCACTGCCGCCGACCCCGAGCGCGATGACGGCTCCCATCGAAAGCCAGTTGAGATGGACCTGGGGGATGGCGGGCGCGGCGAGGGGAATCGCAAGTGCAGCCGTCACAACAAGCTGCCCGAAGCTCTGCTCGTACACGCTCATCCCGCGCAGCTTCGTGCGCTGAAACAGCGCGCTTACGGCATAGGCCACCGCGGCGACAACTACCGCGAGCGCCCCGAAGAAGCTGCCGCTCACGCCGTGTACGGTGACGTCAGGAAGCACAAGAATTACGGCTCCCGCAAGGCCGACAAGAACGCCGACGTAGTTGACGAAGCTGGGACGCTCTGAGGGGATGACCCAGTAGATGAGTATCGCGGCCCACAGCGTAGTGGTCGAGTTCAGGATGCTCGCCAGACCGCTGCTGATGTGCTGTTCGCCCCACGCGATCAACACCCAGGGAAGGAGCGCGTTGGTGATCGCCATGATGATGAACGGCACAATTCGGGCTTTCCAGAAAACGCCGAACAGCGGGCGGCCCGTGACTCGCATGATCACCGCGAGCGTCAGCGCGCCCGAGGCAGACCTGACCAGCACGAGCACGGTTGGGCTCATGTCATGGATGCCGAGCTTGATGAAAAGAAACGACGCACCCCAGATCAGCGCCAACGCGACGAATGCGACGTACGGCAGGAGCGAATTCCTGGTTTCAGACACGCGTCGGCCAATCGTCCGTCGAGAGGACGAGCGTGACGGGTCCGTCGTTTTCGATGCTCACCCGCATCACGGCTCCAAAGCTTCCGGTTTGAGTTTCTATTCCGCGCTCCCGAAAACGCTGCACGAACACCTCGTACAGCTGCGCCGCCCGCGCTGGATCGCCCGCCTTGAGCAAGCTGGGCCGGCGGCCCCGGCTCACGTCCGCAAACAGGGTGAACTGCGAAACGATCAGCGCGGCGCCACCGACGTCGACAAGGCTGAGATTCATCCTTCCGCCTTCGTCGGCGAACACGCGAAGATCGATGATCTTGTCCGCGAGCCGGTGCACCGTGTTGTCCTCGTCATCAGAAGCTGCACCAACCAACAACACGAGACCGTGGCCGATGGTTGCACGCCGCTGGTCACCCGCTTCCTGTTTTGCGTTTTCTTGCCAGCTCACGGAGCCTGAGGTCACGCGCTGGGCGACTACCCTCAAGAGCGCCTAATCGATCTTGGGGCCGAAGTGGGGTTCCGCCTGGATGAGAGAGTCGATGTAGCGGAAACGGTCGTAGCGATGCTGCAGGAGCTGGGTCGCCGTCTGCTCGAGGAGCGGCTCCAGGTTCCGGTAGAGCGCTTCGTCCAGTGACCGGGCCGCCGCGTCGTGGTCGGCGCTGGCGCTGCCACGCGGCTCCGGCACCACCTCCTCCACGACGCCCATCGCGAGGATCTCGCGCGAGGTGAGCTGCAGCTGCTCGGCCGCCTCGACCTTGCGCGTGTTGTCGCGCCACACGATCGAAGCTGCGGCTTCCGGCGAGGCCACCGAGTAGATCGAGTTCTCGAGCATGATCACCCGGTCCGCCACCCCCATTCCGAGGGCACCTCCGCTTCCACCTTCGCCGATGACGGCGGCGACGATGGGCACCGGGATCCGGAACCAATCCATGATCGCGTGGGCGATCGCAGCGGCGATGCCCCTCTCCTC
>VBII01000205.1 GCA_005887735.1 Chloroflexota bacterium | reverse complement strand
GCTTCTGCTCTTTCTCGCGGCGCCCGTCTCCCTTCGCCTCGGGGAAGCTCACGCGGCCCGGAGCGACCGCGAGCGGAGTGCCCTGCTCGCTGTCGTCGGTCAGCTCCACCTGTGAGAGGCGCGCGGCGAGCGCGGCGATGTTGTGGTGGACCGAACCGTCGAGATGTAGCTGGCCGCCGCGGGGTGGGGCGCCGGCCGCCTGGCGATGCCTGCGCACCTCCTCGACGATGGCCATAACCTGCTGAAATTCCTCCTCGGCTCCGGGGTCGACGAACCGACCTTGCAGGTCGGGCCACTCCGCTTGCATGGCGTAGCCGCGGTCGCCGGGCAATCGCGACCAAAGCTCCTCAGTGACGAACGGCATGAACGGATGAAGAAGGCGGAACAGATTGTCCAGGCAGAAGTACGCCACGTCCTGCGCCGCCGCGTCTCCGTCTCGAAGTCGTTCCTTGGCCGCTTCGAGATACCAGTCGCATAGCTCGTTCCACGCGAATGCGTAAGCGGCGTTGATCGAATCCTGGAACGAGAAATTCTCGATCCCGGCGGTAATTGCTGTGCCTGCGTATGAAAGACGCGAAAGGATCCACCTGTCCTCGAGGTGCTCCTGCACTTCGAATGATCCAGGCGGGAACGCGGGAGGCATTCCCGGCGAGCTGAGCACGAGGCGGGTCGCATTCCAGATCTTGTTGGCGAACCGCCGGTAGCCTTCCACGCGGCTCTCGTCAAAGCGCACGTCCTGGCTCGACATCGCGACCGACGTGGCCCACGCGCGCAGCGCGTCCGCGCCGTATTTCGACATCAGCTCGCGCGGGTCGACACCGGTACCCAGTGATTTCGACATGCGCCGTCCGTCCGCGGCCTGGACGACGCAGTGGATGACGACGTCCGAGAACGGAACCTCGCCCATGAACTCGAGGCCGGTCATGACCATGCGGCTGACCCAGAGGTTGATGATCTCCCTCGCTGTGCAGTTGATGTCGGTCGGATAAAAGGCCTCCAGGTCTTCTGTCTCATCCGGCCAGCCCAGGGTCGCGAACGGCCACAGGGCAGACGAAAACCATGTGTCCAGCACGTCCGGGTCTTGCTCGAGCGATGAGCTGCCGCACTCGGTGCACTCGTCGGGCCGATCCACTGTCACGGTCAGGTGACCGTTGTCGCACCGGTAGACCGGGACGCGATGCCCCAACCACAGCTGCCGCCCGATGTTCCAGTCGCGCAGCCCGCGCATCCAGTCGAGGTAGGTGCGTTCGTAACGCTCGGGGTGCCACCGCACCTTGCCGGCCTCTGACGCGGCGACTGCGTTGTCCCGCATCTCCTCCATGCGCAGCCACCACTGCTCGCTGATCAGTTGCTCGATGATCGCGTGGCAGCGGTCGCAGTGGCCGACCTCATGCGTGTAGGGCTCCTCTCTGACCAGCAAGCCCTGTGCCTTCAGGTCCTCGACGACCCGCCGGCGAGCTTCCAGCGCGGGCAGGCCGTCATAGGGCAGGCCGGGCACATTCATGCTGCCGTCCTCGTGCATCCCGTTCACGATCTCCAGCCCGTGCCGCTGCCCGATCTCATAGTCCATGGGGTCGTGGCCAGGCGTGACCTTCAGCGCGCCGGTGCCGAAGTCCTTCTCCACCGCGTCATCGGCGACGATCGGGAGCTTGCGGCCGACCAGTGGAAGGGTTGCTGCCTTGCCGACCAGGCTGCGGTAGCGCGGGTCGTCCGGGTTCACGGCCACGCCGGTGTCGGCAAGCATCGTCTCCGGGCGGACTGTCGCGATGGTGACGTCAGCACCCCCCTCGACGGGATAGCGGATGAAGTACAGCGTGTCGTTGTGCTCCTGCCATTCGATCTCGAGGTCAGAGATCGCGGAACGGTCGTGCGGGCACCAGTTGACGATCCGCGGCGCGCGATAGATCCAGCCCCGCTCGTAGAAGGCCACGAACGCGGTCATCACGGACCGGTAGTAGCGCGAGTCCATCGTGAACCGCAGGCGGGTCCAATCCATCGAGGCGCCGAGCAGCCGGAGCTGGTTGATGATCGTGGCGCCGACCTGCTCATACCACGCCTCGACCCTCGCGTCGAACTTCTCTCGACCCAGCTCTTCTTTGGTGGTCCCTTCGCGAGCGAGCTGCTTTTCGATCACGTTCTGGGTGGCGATCGCGGCATGGTCGTATCCGGGCAGGAACAGGACCTCGTGTCCGGTCATGCGCTTGTATCGCGCGATCAGGTCGTACAAAGCCGTCTGCAGGGCGTGCCCCATGTGCAGCTCGCCGGTGATGTTCGGCGGCGGGAAGCACATGGCGAACTTCGGTCTCTCGCTCTCCGGGTCGGCGATGAAAAGCCCATCGGCTTCCCAGCGCGCGTACCAGCCGGCCTCGACGGCCTGAGGATCGAACGCTTTGGGCATCTCGTTTTGGGTTTCGTTTTCTGTCATGGGGCGCGTTTCATCGTTTGGGCTGTTGGGGAGGCGCCGGCGATTCACCGCAAGTGCCGGCAATCGCTTGTCTCGAGCGAGTTGATTCACCGCAAGTGCCGGCGATTGCGCGGAATCAGCAGGCGGTGTCGACGTCGACGTTGTTGCTGGTGACCTGGGTCAGCCAGACCGCCGTGCCCGGCATGAATGCCGTGGCGCCGGTGCACGATGGGGCGGGCAGCCAGTCGCCCGCGATGCCGCCGGTGGGGACGAACTTGCCACCCGTGATCCTGGTCCATGCATTGGCGGTCGAGTAGACCCCGACCGGTCCCGTTGATTTCAGCCGGTCGAACAATCCCTGGATCGCGTCGCGGTTCGGCTGGAGGTTGCCCGACGACCAGCTGTTCGCGGTCTCGACATCCAGCCACCACATCGAGGGGGTTCGCCCGCCGACCTGCTTCAGCGAGTACTCGGCTTCGCTGCATCCGATCGCCCAGGCCTGGGTCCCGCCGGCTGCGCAGCCCGCCGTGATGCGGCTGCGATAGGCCTTCGCGTAGCCCGTGTTGATATACACCGAGGCCGTCGGGGGCGCCGCTGCGTACTCATTGTCGAAACAACTGTTCGGGCTGAACGGCCGGCCACCGTTGACGCCGATGATGCCGAACGATCCCGCGGGCGCCGACGTCCCCGGGCACTGCGGGTAGGACACGTCGTAGCCGGTCTGTCCAGTTGTGTAAGGGGCGAAAGCATGCGCCGCGACCGCATTGAGGATCAGGGCTGCTACGACCACAGGTCCCCCAAATCCCAGGAAACGCGTGGCACGGATCACGCTGATTCTCCGACCGCCCGCACCGGCCCTTCGGTCTCCTCGGCGACCTCGAACTCCGGCTCCAGGGCGTCCCGGATCGAGCGCTCCGAGATGATGCATCGCTTGATCTCCGGCCGGGAGGGGATTTCGAACATCGAGTTGAGCAGCGACTCTTCGATGATCGACTTGAGCGCGCGTGCTCCCGTGCCACGCAGCAGCGCGAGCTCTGCGATCGCGTCGAGCGAGCCTTTCTGGAACACGAGCTCGACGTTGTCCAGCGAGAAGAACTTCTGGTACTGCTTCACGAGCGCGTTCTTCGGCTCGGTGAGGATGCGCACGATGTCGTTCTGGTCGAGGTGGTGCAGGGTCACGATGATCGGCAGGCGGCCGATGAACTCGGGAATGAAGCCGTACTTCAACAGGTCCTGCGGCTGCAGGTGCTTCAACGTCTCGGAGACGATCCTCTTCTCGGTCCGGTTGTTCGGGGCGCCGAAACCGATCGCACGGCGGCCGATGCGCTGCTCGACGACCTTCTCGAGCCCGTCGAACGCGCCGCCGCAGACGAACAGGATGTTGGTCGTGTTGATCTGGATGAAATCTTGGTGGGGGTGCTTGCGCCCGCCCTGCGGGGGGACGTTGGCTACCGTGCCTTCCAGGATCTTGAGCAGCGCCTGCTGCACACCCTCACCGCTGACGTCGCGGGTGATGGAGGGGTTGTCGGATTTGCGGGCGATCTTGTCGATCTCGTCGATGTAGATGATTCCGCGCTCGGCCCGGCTGATGTCGAAATCAGCGGCCTGGATCAGGCGCAGGAGGATGTTCTCCACGTCCTCGCCGACGTAGCCGGCCTCGGTGAGGCTGGTGGCGTCGGCGATGGCAAACGGAACGTCGAGGATCTTGGCCAGCGTCTGGGCCAGATAGGTCTTGCCGCAGCCGGTCGGGCCGACGAGCAGCACGTTCGATTTGGTCAGCTCGACATCGCCGACGGACTTCGAAGCGCTGATCCGCTT
>VBII01000206.1 GCA_005887735.1 Chloroflexota bacterium | reverse complement strand
GAAAGGATGCCCGCCGATGAAAGCAGGAGGCGCCCCGGATGCTGGTCCTTCGCCACCGCCTCGACGACGCGCGGAAACAGCACCTGGCTGACGCTCAGGGTAAGGAAGAAAAGGATCGTTCCGATCTTGTTCAGCCCGCCGTAGATGCCGCCGTCGTGGCTGTTCAGATAGTGCTCGGCGAGGATGACGTCCTGGTTGTAGAGGATCTGCACCCCGATGATGCCCGCGGCCGCGGTCAGGGAGAACCCCGCCATGACGCGCAGGCGCACGCGCGTGCCGATGCCGCGGAAATGGTCACGCAGCGAATAAAGGCCCAAGAAGAATGCGATAGCGAGGCCCGCAAACACGGCCGCCATCGCGCCGGAGACGGCGTAGCCCGCCTTCAGAAGAATGAACACGACCGTCGTGCGGATGATGAGCTCGAGCGAGAGGTTCAGCGAGAGAGGCGTGAATCGCTGCAGGCCCTGCAGGATGCCTCGCGGGATCGCCACCTGCCAGATCAAGGCGACCGAAAATCCGAGGATCAGGATGGGAATGGTCGAGCCGAGGTGCTCGAAACCCGCGATCGGCCGGGCGAACAGCGTCGTCAGGAGGATGAGCGCAAGGCACGGGATCGCGATGAGCCGCACCGTGCGCGCGAGCAGGGAGCGGACGCCTGGATCGCCGCGCGCATTCAGCAACGCGGTGTAGCGGGCCAGCACCACGATGAGGATCAGCGCCGGGCCCGTGCCAACGGCGTAGACCGCGATGAGGAACGCAACCTGGCCGTAGGTCTCGGGTCCGAGGACGCGCCCGGCGATCGCGTGGTACACGAATCCGCCGATGCCG
Organism: Chloroflexota bacterium; assembly: GCA_005887735.1. Classification (GTDB taxonomy): domain Bacteria; phylum Chloroflexota; class Dormibacteria; order Dormibacterales; family Dormibacteraceae; genus 40CM-4-65-16. The sequence goes on along the minus strand of VBII01000206.1, from coordinate 9,640 downwards.
GCGACGAGACCGCCGACGAACAGGACCAGGTTTTGCCGGACCAACCGGTTCCTCTGGACCTGGGCCAAGCGCTGGCCAAGACCCAGTCGATTGCCGGTCTGCACTTCCGACAGATTGTAGATGCGAGTAGGTAGGTGCGCGTCCGGGGATAATTCCTAGCCGATGCCGGAATCGAACAAGCCCCTGGTGACTGCTCTCGTGGTGAGCCGCAACTCAAAAGAAGAGCTTCTGCAGTGCCTGAAAGCCTTCTTCGCGAGTGCCGACGTGCCCGTCGACGCGGTGGTCGTAGACAACGACTCGTCTGACGGCTCGCCCGCCGCGGTCACCGATGAGTTCCCGCAGGCGACCGTCCTGGTCCAGTCCAAAAACCTTGGCTACGGACGGGCAGCGAACGTCGGTCTCGAGCGATGCCAGGGCCGGTTCGTGCTGCTGCTGAGCCCGCATGTCGTGCTGGACCCGCAGTGCGTGGGGCGGCTCGCCGACCTGCTCCTCACCCGGCCCGACGCCGGTGCGGTGGGTCCACGCCTGGCGATGCCGGACGGCCGGCTCGACCCCGACGCGAGACGGGCGTTTCCGATTCCGAGCACGCTGTTCTACCAGACGGTCGGCCTGAGCAGGCTCTTTCCGAAGAGCCCGCGCTTCGGCCGGCACAACATGGGACACGTCCCGGAATCGGAGGTGCACGAGATGGACGCAGGCAGCGCTGCATGTCTGATGCTTCGCAGGTCTGCGCTCGATCGCGTCGGCTTCTTCGACCCGCGCTACTTCATGTTTGGGGAAGACCTCGACCTGTGCTATCGCCTGAAGCTCGGCGGCTGGAAGGTTTTCTATCTGCCGGCGGCGAAGGCCGTCCACCGCCCCGAGCCTGCGCCGCGCGAGCGCGAGCGCCAGATCTCGTACGAAAAGCATCGCGCCATGTGGACTTATCACTTCAAACACCATTCCGAGGACGTTTCCGCCTTCGGCAACGGCCTGGTCTGGGTGCAGATCTGGGGACGCTACGTGGCCGAACAGGCGCGAAACACGCTGAAACGCGGGACGCGGGAAGCCACCTAGATGTATCACCAGATCGCGCGCAACAAGCGCAACAGCGTGATCGTCACCGGGGGATTTCTCCTCGTGTGGCTGGCGGTGGGCGCGATCGTCGGGCTGCTGGCCTCGGGCGGTGCAAACGGCGCCATCTCGGGCGCGATCGTGCTCGGCATCCTCGGGGTCGGCGCAGCTCTGTACGCCTACTACTTCGGTTCCGCCACGGTGCTGTCAGCGATGGGTGCGCAGCCGGCCGATCCGGGCCAGTACCAGCAGCTGTACAACGTCGTCCAGACGCTTGCCATCGGCGACGGGCTTCCGATGCCGAAGGTCTACGTCATCAACGACCCAAGCCCCAACGCATTTGCCACGGGCCGCGATCCGAACCACGCCGCGGTCACTGTGACGACGGGACTTCTTCAGATGATGGATCGCGAAGAGCTGATGGGCGTTATCGCGCACGAGATGAGCCACGTGAAGAACTTCGACGTGCGCCTGCTGCTCGTGGTGACGACCATGATCGGTATGGCGGCGTTGATCTCCAGCGTGTTCTGGAACAGCGTCGGCCGGATGAGGCTTCGCGGCCAGGGCGCTCTGGTGGTTCTCGCCATCGGCCTGCTGTTCACACTGATCGCGGTCATCGTGGGGCCGCTGATGCAGCTGGCCCTGTCGCGGCAGCGCGAGTCGCTCGCCGATGTCAGCGGCGTCGAGCTCACGCGCAATCCCCAGGGCCTCATCTCCGCGCTGCAGAAGATCGCCGCCAACGACAAGCCGCCCGAGCGCTTCAACCACGCGGTCGCGGCGATGATGATCGACAACCCAGAAGAGCATCACGGGAGCTTCTTCGCGCGCCTGTTAGACACGCATCCGCCGATCGCAGAGCGCATCGCGGCCCTGCAGAGGATCGCCAGCGTCCAGCAAACCTAGGTTCGCTCGGCAGGAGGCCGTGACGCCTCTCCTGGCCAAGGTCCTCCACGTCCGGCGCACCGAGCTCCGGCGCACGCTTCAGGTGGCGGGGTTCGCGATCGTGGTCGGCTGGGCGATGTACACCGCGTTCAGCGCGGCCCAGTCGATCTTTCTGAACAAGGCCGGCCCCCATGCCTACCCGCTGTTCTTCATCGTGCTCGCGCTGACCGCGTGGCCGATGGCGGCGCTGCAGGGAGTGCTGACGCGGAGGTTCGGCGTCGGCACGGCCTTCCGCATGATCTTGATCGCCAACGCCGTCGCCGCCGTCGCGGTTTTCACGGCGTACACGATTCGCGAGGACGCCACCGTGGCGTTCGCGGCGTATGTCCTCTACTCGGTTGCGTTCGAGCTGGTGATGCTCAACTTCTGGACCTTCGTCAGCCAGCACTTCAACGTCCTCGAGGGCAAGCGCATCTTCCCGGTGATCGCCGCCGGCTCGAGCGTCGGCTACATCCTCTCCGGCTTCACCACGACGATCGTCGCCGTGTTCGCGACCGAGCCGCTGATCTTCATCTGGGGCTTTGGGTCGATCGCCGCAGCTGTGATGTCGATAGGGCTGGAGCGAACACTGTTCCGGCCCGCCTTCGTCGACGAGGCCGACCAGCTTCTCGTCGAGCACGAGCTCGAGCGCAAACGGCACGGAGCAGTGGCCGTCCTGCGGCGCGCGGTCGAGTACTTGACCGGCAGCCGGTTGGTGCTCGCCCTTGTCTTGCTGGCGCTGGTCCTCCAGGTCGTCAGCCGGATCGGCGACTACGTCGTTGCCGTGCTGTTCGTCGCCGCGACGCACAACAACCTGCAGGCGCTGACGATCCTCATCGGCAACGCGTGGCTAGCCTGCTACGTGGTGCAGCTCGCCGTCAGCCTGTTCATCGCGCCGTGGGTCCTCGATCGGTTGGGAGTGAAGAACGCGATCCTGATCCTTCCCGTCTGCACGCTGCTCGGGTTTGCGGCCGTCGCCATCAATCCCGTCCTGGCCACCGCGCTCGTCCTGTTCATCGTCCGCAACAGCCTCCAGACAGGCCTCGACGATCCGACCCAGAACGTCCTCGGCGGGGCGCTTCCGGCGCAGGTCGTGCCGAAGCTGCAGCTTCTCCTCGACAACCTGGTCCTTCCTGGCGCGGCGGTCCTCAGCGGTGTCGTGCTGCTGCTGCTCCAGGGGCCGATCGCATCGACCATCGAGGCCCTGGCGCTGATCGGGATCGCGGCCGGCGCGCTGTTCATCCTCGCCGCGTGGCGGGTCCGCAGCCTGTACGTGGATGCGATCTACGCACGGCTGCGGGCGCATGCCTTGAGCCTCGCCGACTTTCAGCAGGCTGTCGGCCGGCCGACGCCGGACCAGGTCGCCGAGCTGCAGGGCTTCATCCGCGGAGGCGACGACAAGACGAGAGAGTTGGCCGCACGCGATCCGGTGGTGAAGCGGCTCGCCTTGCAGATGGCTCCCGACCGAATCGCGATCGAGCAGCTCGAGGAGGCCGCGGAAGACGAGGACGCTTGGGTGAGGGCGGCCGCCGCAGTCGCGGGCATAACTAGAACCGAGCCGCGGGAGGGTTCGGTGCGCGTGCTCGGCGTGCTCGGTGACTCCCGAGGACCGCGCGACCGCGCGGCGGCGGTGTGGGCCGCCGCCTTCATCGGCGATGAGGCCGCTGTCGTCCGTTCGATGCGCGACGAGGATCCGGGCGTTCGGTTGGAGGCAATCCGGAGCTTCGCGCGGCTGAAAGGGCAGGTCGCCGGCGTTCGGTTGGAGGCCATCCGGAGCTTTGCGCGGCTGAAGGGGCAGGTCGCCGGAGCCGCCGAGCCGCTGATCGCATGCATGCGGGACGCCAGCGTCGAGGTCCGTCGTGAGGCGCTCAGGCAAGCCGTCCGGTGGACCCCGCCGGCGGACTCGCAGCAGGCCTTCGCCGAAGCCCTGGCGGAGGGCCTTGCCAGCGGCGATCGCGACGTGCGCAGGCTCGCCGCGGAAGCCATGGCGTCCCAGGCGCCTGAGGCGTTGACCCTCGCGCTTCCCTTGCTCCTGTTGGACGATGAGACTTCGTCGGCCGCGGTCGAGGCGCTGGTCCGGAGCGGCCGCCCAGACCTCTACCGCCGCGCGCGCGAGCACCTCGAAGCTCGCCTCGCCAATGGGGTGCAGCTGGCCCGCATGTCGGCTCGGGTCGGAGGAGCGATGCGGCGTACCGACGGCGATGCGGCCGCGGCGTACGCGCTACTGCGGATCGGGCTCGACGACTACGTGAACAACGCGGCGACCTCAGGACTGGCCGCGATGCGGGCGCTGCACGGCAAGCGCGGCTTTGCCACAGTCGAACAAGGCCTTGCTTCGGTGCACTCGCAAACGAGGGTTGAGGCGCTCGAAACGTTGTTAAACTTCGGCCCCGGCTGGCTCGCCGGCCCGCTGGCGCGGTTGCTCGAACCGGAGTCCTTCGATCCGGTGCTGGCGCGGCCGCCGTCCCATGCGGAGCTCGAAGCCCTCGCGACCCATTCCGACAGGTGGGTCCGCGAGACAGCGGCGGCGGCAACCCACGGACTCAATGAACATATGAAAGAGCTCATCGCCCTGAAGCAGGTGCCCCTGTTCAGCACGCTCTCGCTCGAGCAGCTGGCCGGCGTCGACCGGCTGATGGTCACGCGACACTACGTCAAGGGCGAAACGGTCTTCCGCAAAGGTGATGTCGGCGCCGAGCTGTATGTGGTCGTCGACGGCGAGATTCGCATCCACGTTGACCACGCAGGCCAGGAGGTCACGCTCGCCAGGCACTCGGGCGGCAGCGTCGTGGGGGAGATGTCGGTGTTCGACGACCAGCCGCGATCGGCCGGCGCCCAGGCGACGAAGGACACCACGGTTCGGGTGCTGCGCAGGGACCGCCTGCAGGCCATCGTCCACGAGCATCCCGAGGTGCTGCTGGAGTTCATCAAGAATCTGAGCCAGCGACTGCGAGCCATGGACGAAAAGATCGAGTCAGCCCCTCCGGCGGCGATTCCGCATCTCTGACGTCAGACGTGCGTCTCGAGGCGATCCCAAGGGCACGTCTGACGCCAGACGTGCGGATCAGCAGTCCGTAGTCTCGGGCTCCGCGCGCACCTCGATTTTCTTCCGGGCCGCCTCCAGGCGCTCGGTGCAGATCCTCAGATAGACGCGTGCCTCGTCGACTGCCTTCAGCGCGCCTTCCAGTGAGAGGTTGCCCTCCTCCAGCAGCTTGAGCTGCTCGTCCAACTTATCCAGGGCTTGCTCGTAGGTCAGGTCCTGGCTCATCGCTCCACCTCATCCACTTTCGCCCCGATCCGTCCGGAGCCCAGGCGGATTCGCACCCGCCTGCCGGTGGCGGTGGCGGCGGCAGATCGGATCAGGGCGCCGGATTCGACGTCCTGCGTGATGCTGTAGCCGCGCGCGAGCACCCCGTCGGGGCTGAGCGCGACGAGCCGCTCCCCACGGTGGGCGAGCGCGCGCGTCGCGCCCGCGAATCGCTCCGCCAGCGCGCGCTCCAGCCGGTCGGGGGCGCGGCGGGCAGCCAGGGTGCTCGCGCCGCCGCCGCTCCCGCAGCGCCTCTTCGCGGCGCGCGACCTGGGCGACCGGGCTCAACCGTCCAAGTTCCGCGGTGGCCCGGGTCAACCGCTCCACGCGGTGCCGGACGAGGGCGGGGAGGGTCTGCAGCAGGCGCCGCCTCTTGAGGTCGATCCTCTCGACCTCGCGGTTCACGCGCTGGGTGATCTCGCGCTCGAGCCGCCGCTCACGCTCACGCAGCTGTGCCATGAGATCCGACTTCTTGGGCACCACGCGCGCACCCGCCTCCGTCGGCGTGCGGCACTCGGCGTCGCCCACCAGGTCCGCCACGGTGCGGTCGGAGGTGTGGCCGAGCGCCGTGACCACGGGCAGCTTCGAATCGAGGATGGCTCGCGCGACGAGCTCGGTGTTGAACGCGTACATCTCCTCGAAGCTGCCACCACCCCGCGCCAGCACGATCACGTCGGCGGCCCTCTCCTGGTTGCAGCGGCGCAGCGCGCGGGCGACGCTCATCGGGGCGGCGGCGCCCTGCACCTGGACCGGATAGACCACGATGCCCATGTTGGGGTAGCGCTCCCAGATCGTCTCCTGGAGGTCGTGGATGACAGCCCCGGTCGGCGACGTGAGAAGCGCGACGGTGCGGGGCAGGAACGGCAGGCGGCGTTTGCGCTCCGCAGCAAACGCTCCCTCTGCCTCGAGCCGGAGCTTCAACTCTTCCAGCTGCGCACGCAGCTTGCCGATGTCGTCGAACTCGACCTGGTCGACGATGAATCGCAGCGTTCCGTACTGTGCCCAGTAGTCGACCCGACCGCGAAAGATGAAGACCTGGCCGTCCTCGGGCAAAGTCGTGAGGCGCTTGGCGTCGTCCGCGTAGATGAACGCGCCGATCAGGCTCTGACTGTCGTGGATGGAAAAGCTGTAGTGACCCTTGTTGCCCTGTTTCATGCCGCTGACCTCGCCTTTGACTAGCAGGGCGGTCAGGGGCCGCAGCTCGCGACGGATCTCGTTGGCAAGCTCGGTGACGGTGTAGGGGCGCTGCGCCTCTTCGGATTTCAGCATTTCAAAGGAGCCTTTTGCGCAAAACGCGCGGAATCTGTCGGTTCAGAGGAACGTTTTGCGCAAAACGTACCGAATTCGGCGCCCGCCGCTCAGCCCCCGATCTGCGACATCGACTTTGCCGGCTTGATGAAGCCGGGCTTGTTGATCAGGTGACCTTCTTCCTTGCGCCAGATCGCCGTCTCGATCACCGAACCGAGGTGTTCGTCGGAGACCCCTGATCGCATCAGGTCGCGCAGCGGCGTCTCGTGGAGGGAGAACAGGCAGGTGCGCAGGCCGCCCTCGGCGGTGAGCCGGATGCGGTTGCAAGCGGTGCAGAAGGCCTGGCTGACGGACGAGATGAAACCGACTCCGCCGGCCCCGCCGTCGGCGAAATTGAACCGCGTCGCCGGACCCGGCCTTGTGTCGTTGAAGGGAACCAGCGGGAACTGGTCTTCGATCTGCTCCTGGATGCGCCGGCTCGGCACGACCTGCTCGTTCGTCCAGATGTTGTCGCCGTCGAGAGGCATGAACTCGATGAAGCGGACCTCATAGCCTTCCGCATGCGCGAGCCGCGCGAAGTCCACGACCTCGTCGTCATTGCGGCCCTTCATGACGACCATGTTCAGCTTGATCGGCCACAGCCCCGCCTCGCGGGCCGCGGTGATGCCGTCCATCACGCGTTCGAACGCGTCGCTGCGGGCCATCTCGTGGAAGCGGTCCATGTGCAGCGTGTCGAGGGAGATGTTGATGCGCTTCAAGCCGGCTTCCTTCAAGGCCATAGCCTTCTGGCGAAGCAGGACTCCGTTCGTCGTCATGGTGATATCGAGCGTCGGGTCGATCGCGTTGATCATGCCGATCAGCTCCTCGAGCTTGATCCGCACGAGCGGCTCACCACCGGTGATGCGGATCGTTCGGACGCCGTATCGCTCGACGAAGATGCGCGCCAGGCGCACGATCTCCTCGTACCGGAGGATGTCCTCGCGGTTCAGCCACTTCAGCCCTTCCGCGGGCATGCAGTAGATGCAGCGGAAGTTGCAGCGGTCGGTGACCGAGATCCGCAGGTCGTCGGCGATCCGCCCGAAGGAGTCGAAAAGTTTCCGATCCGGCATTTAGCCGATGATAGCCGCGATGGGGTATGAGCACATCTTGCTCGAGCTCGAGCCGCCGATCGCGACGTTGACGCTCAACCGGCCGAAGGTTTTGAACGCTCTGAGCCCGGAACTGATCCGCGAGCTCACAACCGCGCTGGCCGAGCTCGACGCAGACGAGAACGTTCGCGCGGTGGTGCTGACCGGCGGCCCAAAGGTGTTCGCGGCCGGGGCCGACATCGGCGACATGGCCGACCGTGGCGCCGTCGACCAGCTGCGCCGGGACCAGACGGGCCGGTGGGCCCCGCTGGCCGGTTTCAGCAAGCCGCTGATCGCCGCGGTGAACGGCTACGCGTTGGGCGGCGGCTGCGAGGTGGCCCTCATGTGCGACCTCATCCTCGCCGGCGAAACCGCTCGCTTCGGCCAGCCGGAGATCAACCTCGGCATCATCCCCGGCGCGGGCGGCACCCAGAGGTGGCCGCGCAGCATCGGGAAATACGTCGCGATGGAGGTCATGCTGACCGGCGCTCCGGTCACCGCGCAGCGCGCCTATGAGCTCGGAGTCGTCAACAAGGTGGTGCCGGCCGAGATGACCGTCGGGCTTGCCCAACGCATGGCGCGGCAGATCGCCGAGAAACCGCCGCTGGCCGCTCGCATGGCGAAGGAGGCGGTGCTCAAAGCCTTCGACTCTCCGCTCACGGAAGGGCTCGCCTCAGAACGCAAGAGCTTCTACTTTTTATTTGCGACCGAGGACCAGAAGGAAGGAATGCACGCGTTCCTCGAGAAACGGAAGGGCGTATTCAAAGGACGGTGAGCGATGGCGACTGAAGTCGAACCGCATACACATATCGAATTCCACACCCACGATGGCGTCGGGTTGATTCGCTTCAACCGGCCCGAGAAGATGAACGCGATCGGAGCGCTCACCCGCCGGCAGCTTGGCGACGCGATCAAGCAGGCAGAGCGTGACGATGCGGTCCGGGTTGTTGTGCTCACCGGTTCCGGCCGCGCCTTTTCATCCGGCGCCGACGTCACCGAGATGGTCCAAGGTGCGGGTATGAGGACGCCTGAAGACGTCGGCAACGTCCTGCGCAATGAGTACATGCCGATGCTGGTCAGGCTGCGCACGATGCCCAAACCCGTGATCGCCGCGATGAACGGCCCCGCCGTGGGCATCGGGGCGAGCTTTGCGCTCGCGTGCGACATCAGGATCGGAACGCCAGAGTCCTACCTGCTCGAGGCTTTCGTGAACATCGGCCTCGCGCCCGATGGCGGCGTGAGCTGGCTGCTGCCGCGGCTCGTCGGGACCGGTGTCGCGTACGAGATGTTCTTCTCGGGCAAGCCTCTGCTGGCCGCCGACGCGCACCGACTCGGAGTGATCAACCGCATCGTTCCCCTCGAGCGGCTGGAGGAGGAGGTGCGCGAGCTCGCCAATCATCTTGCGTCCCAGCCTCGCAACGCGATGGCGGGGGCCAAGAGGGCGGTCAACCACGCGCTGGAGTCGACTTTCGAGCAGGCGCTGGAGTTCGAGTCGTATCTCCAGGAGGCGCAGGCGGCGAGCGCGGAGTTTGCGGAGGGGGTGCAGAAGTTTCTTGCCCGCCGCAAGGGATAGGCGACACTCCCCACCCCGGCCCTCCCCGGCGAGCGGGGAGGGGGAGGTGCTGATCTGCATCAAGCGGTAATAGTTGCTGCGGCTCGGACGCCGATGGGTCGTTATGGGGGGCAACTCAGGGATGTGCGGCCCGATGACCTCGCGGCGATCGTCCTCAAAGAGGCCTGCGCCCGCGCGCATGTGAAGCCGGGCGAGGTCGAGGACGTGATCCTCGGCTGCGCCAACCAGGCCGGTGAGGACAACCGCAACGTGGCGCGCATGGCGCTGCTGCTGGCGGGGTTTCCGGTCGAGGTCCCGGGCCAGACGGTGAATCGACTTTGCGGTTCGGGGATGCAGGCGACGATCGCCGCGGCGCGGGAGATCCAGGCCGGCGCCGCGGACATCGTCGTCGCGGGCGGCGTGGAGAGCATG
>VBII01000204.1 GCA_005887735.1 Chloroflexota bacterium | reverse complement strand
CGGGCGTGGCGTGCGTCCTCGCGATGGCGCCCGCTCGCGCCGCGGCATGGCTCGCCATCTCGTCAATTGCAAACGCGATGCGAACTGACGACCTGTCCGAGATGGGCGATGCATGGCGGCGGATGCGCGCCAGCTCGACGGCGCTGCTCGCCTCGATCGTCGTCCTGGGGCTCGCGGCGGCTGGAGCGCTGACATTTGGAGTGACGTCCCGCTCGAAGCTCGGGATCGCGCTGGGTGAGGCTGCGCTGCTGATCGCGGTTGCCTCGCTGCGCGTTTTTCTTGCGACGGCGTTCGGCCCGCTGCGCAGACGGCGCGCGTTCGAACCGGACCGCGTGCGAGATGCGCCGCCTGGTGCCCGCAGCTGGCCTTACTGGCTGACGTTGGTAGGCGCCGCCTTTCTGATTGCATCGATGATCACGGGCTGGTTGAACTTCCTCGACGGCCAGAAGCATCCTGCTCCGGCTGTCATAGCAATCGGCATCTGGGCAGCAGCGGCGATCATCGGATTTGGCGCGTCCGCGCTCGTGTACGTGCGGGCAAAGGATGGCGCGCTGCGTGCGTCAGCCGCCGGCGGCGTCTGGCTCGGCCGCGGCGTCAGCGCGATATTTGCGGTGATCGATCGCTTCCTCGTCGCGCCCACCACCGACATCGCCCGCCGCCTGGGGGACTGGATCCCGGAGGGCGACGGCGCGCTCGGGCGGTTCGCGACCGCGTCCGGGCAGCTCGCCCTCGCGTCGGCCAGGACCCCGGCGTTACCTCTGCTGATCGTGCTCGCGGTCGTGCTGGCGGTTGCGTTTGCGCTGGTCGCCCCGGGGATCGCCCGATGACCCTTCTGACAGCGATCGTCCAGGCGACGCCCAGCCCCGCGCCGGTGCCGGGCGCCGGCATCTTCACGTCGCCATTCCTGCTGAGCCTGCTGATCTGGATTCCGGTGATCGTCGCGACGGCGATCGCATTCCTGCCCAACCCGCGCGGCCGCTACGAGGCGCTGATCAAGCAGATCGCGTTCTTCACCAACCTCGGGATGATGGCCGTCCTCTTCATCGCCTACAACCAGTTCGAGAACTTCCTGCCGACGATGCAGTACGAGGAGAAGATCCCCTGGCTGCCCGGGATCGGGGTTACGTATCACCTCGGCGTCGACGGGCCGGGCCTGCTGCTGCTAATGCTGTCCGGGCTGATCGGGATCGCGTCGGTGCTCGGCTCGCTCGGGGTGCGCGAGCGCGTCCGCTCGTATTTCTGCTTGCTTCTGCTGGCCCAGGCGTCGGTGAACGGCGCCATCGTCGCGCGCGACATGTTCGTGCTCGTGGTCTTCTGGGGAGCATCGGTCGTGCCGCTCGCCCTGCTCATCATCGGCTGGGGTGGACCGCGCAGGGTCGCGGCGGCCTGGAGGCTCGTCGGTTACTGGGGCCTGGGGACCGCCGCGCTGGCGGTCGGAGTCCTCGCTCTGTACGCGGCCTCGGGCGGCCAGAGCTTCGACATGGACGTGCTGCTGAAAGCGACCCTGAGCCCGCGCATCCAGATCGCCATCAGCGTCGTGATGATCATCGCCGCGGCCACGCGGCTCCCGCTGTTCCCCTTTCACGGTTGGATCCGCGACGTCCTCTCCGAGGCCCCTCCTGGCGTGACCGTCCTCGTCGCCGGCGCGGCCTCGAGACTGGGCGCCTTCCTCCTGCTCCGGACAGTCATCGGCGCCGAGCCCGCGGCCGCTCACCTCCTGTCGCCGCTGCTCGCGGCGCTGGCGGCGATGACAGTTGGGTTTGCCGGCCTTGCCGCCTTGCGGACGGTCGACGTCCGACACGCCGCGTCATACCTGGCGCTGGTGCCGGGCGGGATCACAGTCCTTGGCCTCGCCGCGGTCTCCCCGCTCGGCATCGCGGGCAGCGTGCTGAGCATGTTCACGGGCGGGCTGGCGGCGGCGCTGATCGCCGGCGTTTGCGCGACGCTTGCCGAGCGCGCGCAGTCGCGCAGCCTTCTCGTCTTGAGCGGCCTTGCGCCGCGCATGCCCAACGTCGCCTGGCTGCTGACCATCGCCGCGCTTGCCCTGCTCGGGGTCCCGATCCTCTCGTCCTACACGGCGGAGGTGATGACCTTCTTCGGCGCCTTCAAGAACCAGCCCATCGGCGCCTTCGCCGTCGCGGCCGGGCTCGCGGTGAGCGCGATCGCACTTGCCGTCCTGCTTCGGCGAGTGCTGTTCGGCGCCCCGAACAGTGATGCACCGGGAGTGTCGGATGCGTCGCTCGGGGAGACGTGGTTCCTGGGCCTGCTCGCCGGCGCGCTGCTGTGGGTGGGGCTGTTCCCGGGCGGTCCCAAGATCCCGGGGACCGACGTGCCGCTGTTCGATCCGGGTCTGCTGAACCAGATGGCGGCCGGGATCTCCGACATGGCCTCGCAGTACGTGGCGGCAACACCCCCGACGACGCCATGAAGTACCTGGTCCTGCTGCCTGAGGTCCTGGTGGTCGGTCTGGCCGTGGTCCTGATGGTCGGAGGCAGGTTCGGATTGTTCCCGCGCGCCTCGCGCGCCTACCTGCCGCACGCGACCGTGTTCGTCCTGCTCGTCGCCTTTGGCGTCGAGCTGTGGGCAGGCGCCACGGTCAGCGCCTATCTCGGCGGCGCTTTGGTGCAGGACCGGTTCTCGCTGTTCGCCAAGGCCGCGGCCTTGCTCACGGCGTCCGTGGTCCTGATGACCACGGACTGGACTTCGGAGGACTCCGTTTACCTCGGTCTCGCGATGCCCGTGGTGGCGGCGTTCGGAGTGATGGTCGCGGCGTCGGCAGGGGACATGCTCGGATTGTGGGCGGGTCTCGAGGTGGCGGCGGCGGCGGGAGTGGTGCTCGTGTCGCTGCGCCGCCCCGACCTCGGCCTCCGCCTGCTCGTGGTGGGCGGGGTGGCGAGCACCCTGATCCTGGTCGGGCTGGCGTTTGTCTACGCGAGCACGGGCAACTCGGACCTTACGACCATCCACGACGTGCTCTTGTTCCGGGCGCCGACACTGGCCCTGGCGATTCCCGTGCTGCTGCTGCTCGCGGGTCTGGCGGTGAGGGCCGGCCTGGCGCCGTTCCACATGGGAAGCCTTCCGGTTGGTTTCGGTGCGTCGCCGCTGGGCGCGAGCCTCGTCATCGGAATGACGGCGGTCGCGGCGGGGATCGTGGCGATCAAGCTCGCGTCGGCGCTGCTACCGATCCCCGAGGTGTACGCGCCATACGCCCAAGGGGTGGCCGCGCTTGCCATGGTCGGCGGCGGCGCCGCCGCGCTGGCCGTGCGCTCACCGCGGCCTCGGCTTGCCTACCTCGCGGTCGGCCAGCTGGGCTGGGTGGCCGCCGGGCTGGCGACGCACTTCCGCTCGGGGATCGGCGGTTCGCTGTTCCTGCTCGGGGCCTTCGCTGTGGCGGCGACCTGCGGGCCGGCGCTGCTGGGCCGTGCTGAAGGCGGCGAGCCGGCGATCGCGGGCCTCGGCGCGGTGCGGCCGGTCCGCAGCGCCGGCTTCGCCCTGGCGATCCTGTCGCTGGCAGGGGCCCCGCCGATGGCGGGTTTCTTCGGTGAGCTCTCGGTTGCCGCGGCGCTCGCCCAGAGCGGCAACTTCGTCCTTTTGGGCCTGGGCTTGCTGGGTTCGGTCCTGAGCATCGCCGCGGCGGTCACGACCCTACGCGTCCTCTATATACAGAGCCCGTTGGAGGAGGCCCGGCGCGGGGCGGCGGCGGCGCTCCCGGCGGTGACCGGCCTGTCCTCGTTCGGGGCGGCCGCCTTCTGCGTCGTGCTGGCGGCCTACGTCGTGTTCGGGTACCCGATCATGGGCCTGGCGGACCAGGGGGCGAAAGCGCTGGGGCTGCGGTAGACTCCGGCCACCGAAGT
>VBII01000031.1 GCA_005887735.1 Chloroflexota bacterium | reverse complement strand
GGACATGCGCTGACGCCCGGAGCGCAGCGAAGCTGGTGGCTGCGCGATGCGCTCGAGCAAGAGGAGACGCAGCCCTGCCCGCCGCTGAACGCCGACAAGAAGGCGGACGTGGTCATCGTCGGCGGCGGTTTCAGCGGGCTCTGGACCGCCTACTTCCTCACCGAGCGTGACCCCAACCTCGGCGTGGTGGTGCTCGAGCAGGACATATGCGGCGGCGGGCCCAGCGGCCGCAACGGCGGATTTGCCAGCGGCTGGTGGGACGAGCTGCACGGCCTCGTCACGCTCTATGGGCGCGAGGATGCAGTGAAGGCATGCCGCGCCATCTCGTCGAGCATCAATGCCGTCGGCGAGTTCTGCGAGCGGCACGACATCGACGCCTGGTTCAGGCGCGGCGGCTACATGTACGCGATCACCGCGGGCGCGCACGAGAAGCTGTGCGAGGACATGGTGAACCTCGCGCGGGACGTCGGAGCCGCCGATGAGCTGCGTGAGCTAACGGCAGCCGAGGTAGAGGCGCGCTGCTCGTCGCCCGCCTTTCGCGGCGGCGCCTTCATGCGCGACGGCGCTTCCGTCCAGCCCGCGCGTTTGATCCGCGGACTGCGCCGCGTCCTACTGGAGCGCGGGGTCATGATCCACGAGGGCACCCATGTCAGCCGTCTCGACGGATCCACCGCCGTCACGCCCGCCGGAAGAGTTCAGGCGTCTCACGCCGTGCTCGGCGTCAACGCGTGGGGCGTCGGTTGGCCGCAGCTCAATCAGCGGCTGGTCGCGTGGAGCAGCTACATCGTGCTGACCGCCCCGGCGCCTGAACGGATCAAGGAGATCGGCTGGACGGGCGGCGAGCTGATCAGCGACTTCCGCACCTCGCTGCGTTACTTCAGGACCACACGTGACGGCCGCATTGCATTCGGCGGAGGCGGCGGACGCGCCCGGAGGACCATCGACTCGATGTTCACCGGTGACATGCGAGCGGTGGAGGAGACCGCCGAGGGATTCCGCTTGATGTTTCCTTCTTTCGCGGACGTGCCGATCGAGGATGGATGGGGCGGGCCGATCGACGTGTCTCCCACCCACCTCCCGACGTTCGGGCGGCTCGAGTCCGGCAACGTCTACTACGCCGCCGGATACACCGGCAACGGGGTCGCGCCGACCCACCTCGCAGGGCAGGCTATCGCCGACCTCATCACAGGTGCGGACACGGACACCACGCGCCTCCCCATGGTCAACGCCCGCTCGCCGCGATTCCCGCCCGAGCCGCTCCGGTCCTGGGGCGCCGCGGTGGTAAGGCGCGCGATGATTGCCAAGGAGACGGCCGAAGAGCGCGGCGGCGAGCCCGGATTCCTCGTTTCGCAGCTGGCACGAATGCCACGCCGGATGGGCTACCTACTGGGCCCGGACTAGCACTCCTCCCCATTCATGGGGCAATCAGTAGGCGCGGGCAGCGCATCCTGGACCGGCTAGTCCGGCAGGTGGCGCGAAGCGCCGGAGGGGCTAGGTCCGAACCAGATCGCCAAGCAAATGAACGCCCCAACCCTTGGGCATCAAACGTTCCGACATCACCGACGCGCGGAACATGAAGCTGTTCAGCGCCAGGTAGGTCGGGTCGGGCACGACACGCAGGTCGTAAACGTCGAGACCTGAAGCGTTTGCCTGGGTGCGGATCGCGGCGACCGTGTTGGCGCGGTACTGGACCGCAAACGTATCCCCCTCGACGCGTCCGTAGAACCTCGGCACCAGCCGGCGCTGCAGCATGGGCAACGCCTTGCCGATGCGGTTCGCGAGCATCAGCGGATTGCGCATGTTCGGCGTGACGAAGATGAAATGGCCACGGGGTTTCAGCACCCGGCGAACCTCGCGCAGCGTCGCGGCGGGGTCTTTGAGATGCTCGAGCACCCACAGGCAGACGATGAGGTCGAACGAGTCGTCGACAAACGGCAGGTGCTCGCCGATGCCGCGGATGACCGGCATCCCCGGGGCGCGGTGCTCGCTCAGCGAGGGGGAGTCGGGATCCAGCCCGGCCGCGACCCTGACGTCGCGCCAGAACAGCTCGACCACGCCGCCCCTGCCACAGCCGAGGTCGAGCACCGAGCTGGTCGCTGTGACATGGCTCCGCACGATCGTCTCGAGCTGGTCGCCGCTGGATCGCCAGCCGGGCCGGATGGCGCGATAGCGCTCGCGGAACGCGTTCTGGACTGTTAGCGGGAGGAGCGCTCCCCGCCCGACGTGCTCCTCAGCCTGGGCCATGCAGCGGGCATTTTGACCCTAGGCGTGCTTCGCCGCAACCTTGAGGTCGGCAATAAACGACGACATTGCGGCTTCCCGCGACTCATCGTCGGTGGCACGCAAGATCGACGACGGGTGGACGGTGGCCACGACCGGGATGCCGAAAGGCGACGCCAGCACCTCGCCGTGCTGCTTGCTGACCCGAAAGGCCGGCCCCATGACGGACTGGGCCGCCGTCGCTCCCAGCAGGACGATGATCCCGGGCCTGACCACCTCGATCTCGGCCTCGAGCCAGGGCCGGCAGGCGCGGACCTGCCCCGCGTTCGGCTTCTCATGCAGCCTGCGCTTGCCCCGCCGGGTCCAGCGGAAATGCTTGACGGCGTTCGTGACGTAGACGCGGCGCCGGTCGATGCCGGATTCGTCGAGGCCGCGCTCCAGGAGCCTTCCGGCGGGGCCGACGAACGGTTTTCCTTGCAGGTCCTCCTGGTCGCCGGGCTGTTCGCCGACAAGCATCATGCGAGCGTGGTCATCGCCGTCTCCAAAGACCGTCTGGGTCGCGTTTTGCCAGAGGTCGCACCCCTTGCAGGACGCCGCCGCGGCCTTCAGGTCGTCGACGCCAATGGCGTTTGGCGGAGGTTGCGCCACTCTCCAATAACGCATGAGTTGGGCTCGATTTGGGAATAACGATTGTGTATGGCAAAGGGAGATTTCGTCGAGGTCCTCGTTGACGCCGGCAGCGGTTCGGCCCGGGAATACGTGATCGAAGCGACTCGCGCCGGGCGCAGCGTCGAGGTGCGCAGCTCGCGCACCACGGTCGAGGTGCGTGAGCTCACCCGCACTGGCGGTGTGGTGCGAACCGCAAGGTTTGTCGCCCCCAGGGTCCTGGCGGTCGTAGAACACCCCAAAGCGGCGTAGTCAGTTGTGCTCCTCCCCATTCATGGGGAGGTAACGGGCCAAGCCCGGCGGAGGGGCTGATGAGTCCCCCTAAACTCATTCCGATGGAGAATCTGCTCGCCGCCTGGGACGGCGAATCGGTCTCGATTCACCGCGACCGCGAGACGGGCACGTGGATGTTCGTGTGTGTTCACTCGACCACCCTTGGCTCGGCGGCCGGCGGCACCCGGATGAAGCACTATCCGCGCCCGACCGACGCTTTGGCCGACGGCATGCGGCTTTCCGAGGCGATGAGCCTGAAGTTTGCATGCGTCGACTTTCCGCACGGCGGAGGTAAAGCCGTGATCGCGCTGCCGGGGCCGGAGGTTCCACAGGGTGAGGCGCGGCGCCGCCTGCTTCACGAGTACGGCGCGTTCATCAACTCCTTAGGCGGTCTTTACAGCTGTGCTCCGGACATGAACACCTCGGCCGCTGACATGGACGTCGTCGCCGAAGTCTCCCCATACGTCTTCTGC
>VBII01000030.1 GCA_005887735.1 Chloroflexota bacterium | reverse complement strand
GGCGCCGGCTGCGCCTTGGGCTCCGGCGGCTTCGCGGCCGCGGCTGCCACAGGCTTCCACTCCTGCGCGATCCCATCCCAGTACCACTTCCCGTCGGGGGAGACCAGGTGGTTTTTTGCCTCGGGATGCCATTGCGTCGAGCTCATGATTTCGCCTCCGTGGCCGGCGCCGCGCCGGCAATTTCGCTTTTGATCCTCGAGAGCTCGTCGTCGATCTCCTTGGTGACCGTGATGTGCAGCAGCTCGGCCTCCAGGAAATCGCCGCCGCCGAGGGGAGGAAACGAGCCGAGGTCGACAAGCGAGTCGATCGCCCTGGCCCGTGCCTGCAGCCGGTCGGCTCTCTCTTCGGCGCGTCCGACGGCCATGCTGAGCTCCGCCAGCTCACCCGAGACGCCGGCGAGGGATTCCTTGAGCCTGACCTCCGCCTCCGCGGCGCTGTAGCGCGCCGACACGACCTCGCGATGCGTGCGGAACTGCTCGACGCGGACCTGGAGTGTCCGTTCCTGGCCGGCCAGACGTTGCTTGTCCGCCTCGACCTCGGCGATCTGCTTGTTCAACCCCTCCACTTCGTTCAGGGCGAGCCACCTGCGCTCGATCGCGACACGGGCCAGGTCGTCGCGCCCGGCCGTGACCGCGCGACGCGCCTGGTCATCGAGCTGCGGGATGCGGTTCTGGAGCCGCTGGGCCTGGTGCTCGAGCTGCTGCTTCGACGTGGCCACGTCCACGAGGCCGCGGCGGAGCCTGATCAGCAGCTCCTGCTGCTGGTTGTAGGCGTAGTCGAGGACCTGGCGAGGATCCTCCGCCCGATCGAGGGCGCTGCTCATTTCGGTGTTGAAGAGCAGCCGCAGCCGGGTCAAAAGACTCATGACCGCCTCCTGGTCGAGAAATCCGCTGTGCCGCAGCGTCGGCCGAAGGCCGTCTCAAAGGCAGTCTCGAAAAACTCTCATTTTTGGTCTCAGAATCTCCCCATGGCCCATTTCATCGAGCTGAGCCATCCCGTCGTGGAGGGAATGAAGACCTATCCGGGCCTTCCCGAGCCTCGAGCCGAGATAGTGTTCGACTACGACGGGTCGCACGAGCGGTACCAGGGGAAGTCGGAGTTCCGAATCGCATCGCTGCACCTGTGCGGCAACACCGGCACCTACGTCGACTCGCCCATCCATCGCTACCGCGGCGGGGCCGACCTGGCGGCGCTCCCCCTAAACGGCTGGCCGACCTGGAGACCGTTGTCGTCGACTGTTCGGGTGAGGAACGTGCGATCGATGCTGAAGCTCTCGCCGGGGTCGAGCTGCGCTACCGCGCCGTCCTGATCAGGACGGATTTCTCGCGGCACTGGGGGACGCCGGCGTACTTCTCTGATAACCCGTTCCTTACCGCGGACGCTTGCGACATGCTCGTCCGGCAAGGCGCGCTGTTCGTCGGGATCGATTCTCTCAACATCGACGACACCGAGGATCTATCCCGGCCGGCGCACACCAAGCTGCTTGGCGCCGGGATTCCCATCTGCGAGCACATGACGAACCTGGCGGCCGTCCCGCTGTCGGGCGGGCGGCTCCATGCGGTGCCGATCGCGTGGGTGGGAGGCGCAAGCTTCCCAGTCCGTGCGTACGTGATCGTCTGATAGGTGCGCTTTGCGCAATGCGCACCTCTCCCGCTGTTGGATCGGTGCGTTTTGATCAAAGAGCACCTTTACCAGCCCTGGTCACGTCCCGGGTTCAGCGGGCGCTCTCTCGGGTTTGAAGAACACCGCCCCCAGCGGCGGCAGGGTCAGGGTCACGCTGTGGCTGCGGCCGTGCAGCGCTACCGGCACGGCGTCGACGCCGCCCATGTTGCCCTGCCCGCTCCCTCCGTAGAGCGGCGCGTCGCTGTTGAGGATCTCCAGCCAGCGCCCCGGTCCCGGAATCCCGATCTGGTAGTTGTGCCGCGGCACCGGCGTGAAGTTGAACGCCGCGACCAGGATGTCCTCCGGCGAACGGCCGCGGCGGATCAGGCTCACGACGCTGTTGTCGGCGTCGTTCGCGTCGATCCAGGAGAATCCGGCCGGGTCGAAGTCGAGCTCGTAGAGCGCTTTTTCCTCGCGCAGGATCCGGTTCAAGTCGCCGACCCACAGGCGCAGCCCGCCGTGATTCGGCTCATCGAGCAGGTGCCAGTCGAGGCTTTGCTCGACGTCCCACTCGCGCCACTGCCCGAATTCGCCGCCCATGAAGAGCAGCTTCTTGCCCGGCTGGGCGTACATCCAGCTGAACAGCAGCCGCAGGTTGGCGAACTTCTGCCACTCATCGCCGGGCATCTTCGCGATCAGCGAACCCTTGCCGTGCACGACCTCGTCGTGGGAAAGCGGGAGCATGAAGTTCTCGCCGAACGCATAGAGCATCCGGAAGGTCAGATTGTGGTGATGGAACTTCCGGTGCACGGGCTCGCGCTCGAAGTAATAGAGCGTGTCGTGCATCCAGCCCATGTCCCACTTCATGCCGAATCCGAGGCCGCCGACGTAGGTGGGTCGCGACACCAGGGGCCACGCGGTCGACTCTTCGGCAATCGTCTGCACGTCGGGCTGCTCTTTGTAGACCTCGATGTTGAAACGGCGCAGGAAGTCGACCGCCTCGAGGTTCTCGCGGCCACCGAACTTGTTCGGGATCCACTCTCCCTGCTTGCGTGAGTAGTCGAGGTACAGCATCGAGGCGACCGCATCGACGCGCAGCCCGTCCGCGTGGTAGCGGTCGAGCCAGTTCAGAGCGCTGCTCAGCAAGAAGCCGCGGACCTCGTTGCGGCCGTAGTTGAAGATTGAGCTTCCCCAGTCGGGATGCACGCCGAGCCGGGGGTCCGCATGCTCGAACAGGTGCGTTCCGTCGAAGTTCTGGAGGCCGAACTCGTCGGCAGGAAAATGCGAAGGCACCCAGTCGAGGATCACGCCCACGCCGTTCTGGTGCAGGTAATCGACCAGGAACATGAAGTCCTGTGGCGTTCCGTAGCGGCTGGTCGGCGCGAAATAGCCGGTGACCTGGTAGCCCCACGACTCGTACAGTGGGTGCTCCATCACCGGCATGAGCTCGACATGCGTGAAGCCCATGCGACTCACATAGTCGGCCAGCCGCGGAGCGAGCTCGCGGTACGTGAGCCAGCGATTTCCCTCTTCCGGCACCCGCATCCACGACCCCAGGTGCATCTCGTAGACCGACCACGCGGCGCTTCGGTCATTGACATTGCGGCGCCTCTCCATCCAGCCCTCGTCGCCCCAGTCGTAGGCCAGGTCCCACACGACCGAGGCCTGACGCGGCGGTGCCTCGGAGAAGGTCGCGAAGGGGTCGGCCTTGTCGATGCCGTTGCGCGTCGCGCGCGAGTGGACGTAGTACTTGTAGAGCGCGCCGTGCCTCACGGTGGGGATGAAGCCTTCCCAGATACCTGACTGCTCGCGCGGGTACAGGCCGTTTGCGTTCTTGTCCCAACCGTTGAAATCGCCGATCACGCTGATCGCATCGGCGTTAGGCGCCCAGACCGCGAAGTACGTTCCCTCGGGATCGTGCGACGGGTGCGCGCCCAGCTTCTCGAACAGATGGCCGTGCGTGCCCTCGTTGAACAGGTGCAGGTCGAACGGGCTGATCAGCGAGCGCGCGATCAAGCCGGCACCACCAGGTCAAGAATTCCCCGCAGCGGGATGCGCACCCAGTCAGGTCGAAGGTTCAGCTCGTAACGGAGTTCGTACAACGCCTTCTCCAGAAGCATCGTGGTGAGCTGCAGCTCGAGGTCGTCCTGATTCTGAGGGACCCATGAGGCATTGCCGGCCGTCGCCAGGTAACTCTTCAGGAACACCGCAGACACGGAATCCACCCAGAAACGCGCCCAGGCCTGAAGGCCAGGCAGCTTCGCGGCCTCCTGCGAGCGAAGCGCGGCCTGGCTCGCGTACGAGAACGAGCGCAGCATGCCGGCGACGTCTCGCATCGCCAGGCGTTTGAGCCGGCGCTCGTAGAGGGTGCGGGTCGGCTCGCCCTCGAAGTCGATGATCACGAAGTCGTGTCCCGTGTAGAGGACCTGGCCGAGGTGATAGTCGCCGTGGACTCGAATCCGGGTCGTGTTGATGCGACGCGCGAGGAAGGATCGCAGGATGTAGGCGATACGCGACTCGAGGTCCAGCACCTTGCGCGCCTCCTCTCGGGCCTCCGCCGGCAGCTTGCCGACCTGCGTCCGCAGCAGGTCGGTGGCGCGCAGCGACAGGCCACTCAAGGACTGGTAGATCTAGCGCTGGTCTCCGGGCGAGATCCGCTCCGGCGCGAATGCCGGGTCGGTGGGATCCGAGCACAGCGCCGCATGGAGCTCGGCCGTGCGGCGGCCGAGCAATCGGGCCGACTCGAGGTAACCGCCGATGGTCCGGGTCGCGATCTCCGTCGCGTCCAGCCGGCTTGCCTCGAGGACGCTGCGCGGCGTGGCGGGCGGCTCGAGTCCGGCGATCTCGGTACCGCTGAAGAAGTGGGCCAGGGTGTTGAGCGTGTACTGCCACGCGTCGCCCTGGTTCGGCACGTAACCCTGCAGGATCGCAATCGTGACCGGCTCGCCCTGCCCGCGGCGGTACTCGAGGCTGCCGGCCAGGGGGGCGATCTGGGCGAAGTTCGTTTTCTCGGTCAGGAAACGGCCGACCTCGAGCTCGGGAT
>VBII01000203.1 GCA_005887735.1 Chloroflexota bacterium | reverse complement strand
AAAGCTGCGAGGCGCTTGTCGAGCAACGTGCGCAGTCGCTTGAGATCCGCCTTGCCCTCGAGCATCAGGACGCCGGTGACCATCATCAGGTTGGTCGGGTCTTCCATGCCCAGCCACGCCGCATCGACGCTCGACATCGGAACCAGCCTTGGCACCGTGCCGCGATCCTACGCGCGGTAGACGGAGATTTCCGTGGCCTTCACAGCGACCCAGACTTCCGCGCCCGCGTCGAGCTGCAGCTCGCGCACCGCCGAGGGAGTCACCTCGGCGACCAGGGGCACCGTCCCGCTCAGTCGCACCCTGACGCGCTCGCCCTGGAGGTCGAGGTCTTCCGCCCGCCCGCGCCACACGTTGCGCGGCGTGCCCTCCGGTCTGGCCAGGTAGAGCGCTACCGCACGCGGATGGATGACGGCGAAGACGTCGCCCTCGCCGGCTTCAGCAGCAGTCAGCATCGCGCCGCTGTCGAGCTCGACCTGCCGGCCGCGGCCGCGACCGCGCAAGAGGTTCACCCCTGCGAGGTCGGCGACGAAGCGCGAGCGCGGGCGTGCGGTCACCTCGGCGGGGGATCCTGTCTGGACGATCTTCCCCTGCTCGAGGACGACGAGCATGTCGGCCAGCGCGATTGCCTCGAGCGGGTCGTGGGTGACCAGGATGCGGACGCCCTGAAATCCGGAAAGCTGGCGCGCCAGCTCGCGCCGAACCTCGGCGCGGATCGTGACGTCGAGGGCGGACAGTGGCTCGTCGAGGAGGAGAAGTCGCGGCTCGGTGGCCAGTGTGCGGAGCAGCGCGACACGCTGCGCCTGCCCTCCCGACAGCTCGCGAGGCATGGCGCCGGCCTTGTCACTGAGGCCGGCGCGAGCGAGCCATTCACTGGCAATTCGGATGCGGTCGCGACGCAGCCCGAACGCGACGTTGTCGAGCACCGTCATGTGTGGGAACAGGACGTGGTCCTGGAAGACCAGGCCGACGCGCCGGTCCTCGGTCAGGACGTGGCGGCCGGCGGCCGAATCATCCAGCACCTCACCGTCCAGCTCGACCCGGCCCTCGATCCGGATCAGGCCGGCGAGCGCGCGGAGCAACGTGGTCTTACCGGAGCCGTTGGGACCCAGGACGGCGACGGTCTCACCCGCCCCGACCTCCAGGTCGACGTCGAGCGCGAACCCGTTGCGCTGGACTCGAATCGTCGCGTGGAGGCTCACGGCGAGCCAAGCCATCGATCGCGCATGCCGATGAGGATCGCCAGCGAGACGGCGAGCAGGATGAGGCTCAAAGCGATCGCGCCCTCAGGCCGCGTTTCCAGCGCAACGTAGACCGCAAGCGGGATTGTCTGGGTACGGCCAGGGAGGTTGCCCGCGAAGGTGATGGTCGCGCCGAACTCGCCCAGGGCACGAGCCCAGCACAGGACTGCGCCGGAGAAGATCGCCGGTCGCAGCAGAGGAAGTGTCACGCGCGCAAACACTCGCCAGCTGCCCGCGCCGAGTGCGCGCGCGGCCTCTTCATACCGGTGGTCCATCGACCGAAGGCCGCCCTCGACGGCGATCACGAGAAAGGGCATCGCGACGAACGTTTCGGCGATCACGGCGGCGGCTGTGGTGAAGGGGATCTGGATGCCGAACGCCTGGTGGAGCGGTTCGCCGACCAATCCGCGACGGCCGAAGGCAAGAAACAGCGCGACGCCCCCGACGACTGGCGGCAGGACCATGGGCAGGGTGGTGAGGGCGCGCAGGACGCTGCGCAGCGTTCCTTGTGTTCGCGAAAGAACAACGGCGAGCGGAATACCCAACACGAGTGCGACCGCGGTCGCGGTCACCGAGCAGAAGAGGGAAAGGCCGAGCGCGGTCGCGGTCTCGGGCGCGACCAGCGCCGGGCCGACCTGGCCCCAGGGTGCGCGAACGATGAGTCCCGCCAGGGGCAGGAGAAAAAAAAGAAGGCCGGCCGCCGCCAGCGCCAACACGGGCGCAGGGATCCTCGCCTGGCTCACACCGTCTCGAATCCGGCCCCAGACAGGATTGCCTGACCCTGCGACGACAGCACATAGGCGAAGAATTCATCAGCGCCAGCCCTGTTCCACGCCGAGTTGAGTCGTGCGATGGAATAGTCGGCAATCACGTTTTCGGCGTCGGGGATGGCGATCCCGTCGACCTTGCCGCTGGTGACGATGTCGCTCACGTAGACGATCCCCGCATCGGCTTCGCCAAGTGCGACTTTGCTCAGCACGCCGGTGACCTGCGGTTCCAGGCTGGCGGGGTGCACTGTCACGTGCGCATTGGCCAGCGCCTCCTGCGCGTACTTGCCGGCAGGGACCGATGGGTCGGCGAGGACGACGACGAGGCCGGAGCGCGCCAGGTCGGCAAGGCTGTGGATACGTTTCGGATTGCCCCGCTCGACCGCGATCTCGAGCTTGTTGTGGGCGAAGACGCTGGTCGTGCCCCCGACGAGTCCGCCATTCTGGACCGTTGTCATGTGAGCGGTGTCGGCCGAGGCGAAGACGTCGGCCTGAGCGCCCTGGATCAGCTGTGTGGTGAGCGTCTGGGTACCGGCGTAGTTGAAGGTGGTCGCGAGGTAGTACTGACTCTTCACCCGCGCCGCGATCTTGTCGAACGCAGGCTGCAGCGAGGCAGCCGCGAAGACCGTGATGTTGGACGGCGGCCCGCCGCCGACTCCCCCACCGCAGCTCGTGAGCACAAGGAAGCCCGCGACGGCGAGGCCTCGCTTAATCACGGGGAAGCTCGACCTGGACGTTGGTTGCCTTGACGACCGCTACGGCGGGCATGCCTGGCTTGAGATCGAGCTCATCGACCGCCTCGCGGGTCAGGAGTGATACAAGGCGGTGCGGGCCGGCCTGGATCTCGACCTGAGCCGCGACGCGGTCTTTGATGACGCGCGTGATGATGCCTGGGAATCGGTTGCGCGCCGACTGCTTGACCGCCACCTCACGCCGGTCACGCTTCGGCTTGGCAATTGCGGCCAGTGACTCGCCGTCGATCAGGCGCTGCCCGCCTGAGCTGCGCGCTGCGATGAGCCGGCCGTCGTCGACCATGCGCCGCACCGTGTCGACGCTGACCCCAAGAGTCTTAGCAGCCTGCCCCAGCCGATAACTAGGCATTGTGGCCAAAATGCTAGCATTTGCGAGGTAAGCGTTTCCCTCCCCACTCGCTGGAAGGGTCAGGGTGGGGAGACCCAGGTTTCCAACGTCCCTCGTAAGCTCACGAAAAGGGATGCTCGCCTGGATTAGAGGGCATGTCGGCGAATGGATTTCCATTCACGCGCAGG
>VBII01000202.1 GCA_005887735.1 Chloroflexota bacterium | reverse complement strand
CGAAGCTCGCAAAGTTTTCGAGGAAGTGGCTCTTTCGAAAAACTTCCACCCGTTCCTGACCGAGGTCGCGCTCCGGCACATCGATTGAGGCGCCGCGGGTCTTAACAGGCTGGCTTGCGGTGCGGTTTTTCTGAGCTTTAGGCTGCCTACAGGCGTGCCGGTGGGGGCGGGACCGGACGGGGTAAGGGGCGGGCCCGCTAGAGGGCTGCCTAAGCTGGGTGGGCGGCCAGGGCGGCCGCCGCTGCCTACTTGGTAGGCGGGGCTGCCGGCGCTGCCGGCGCCGGTGGCTTGCCCGGCAGCCGGCGCCACTGACGCGGCCCGACTCCGTTGTTGGGGTTCCCCAGCACAAACGCGACGGCCGACGGCTTGACCATGCAGCTGTCCTTGCGCACGACGCTGCGCTCGCCGCCTTCATGGTGTTCGATCACGACTGTCCGCTCGAGCACCGCACGAACCCTCACCGGCTGGCCATTCACCACTGCGTTGAAGCCACCGCTGACTTCGTGGTTTGGGGGTGGAACGATTGTGGCCAGCGAGACTAGTTCGACGATTTTGCTCATGTAGTGGCTTCCCTCGGGGTAGGCGGCGGTTCAGGCCGCGGAAATCAGCAGGTGCCCAAGCGTGCGGCAGCAGCGAATGTTACCAGAGGTGCTTTGCCCGACTTTCCGGGCGAGGCCAGCCGCTTAAGCCGCTGAGCTCTGTTGTTCCTGAAGCCTGAGCTGGCGGGCTGCCTCGCGACCGCGCCGCGCCGCTTCCTTGCTCGCAAGGTGGCGGACACGCAACCGGCGTGGGTCTACGAACAGACGCCGGCGGTTGACCAGGACCTTAGGCTCGCCCGGGGCAGGCTCGATCACGGCCGTGCGCTCGAGCACCGCCGTCACCCAGACACGCCTGCCGTCGTCCACCTCGGCCTCGAAGTCGGGGAGGATCTCGTGTGCTCTTACGGTTGGTTGCCATCCTCATATCCCACTTACCCGATAACGGACGAGACCAAACGGAGTACCGCACCGCCGGTAAAACAACTCACGCTCCAACAAGTCACGCTAGGAATACCGGATTGGTAACACACCGTATTCCCGCGATCCTTCGTACGGGCGTTCCCTATTGGAATACCCGCCGGAGCTCGAGCAAGGTTTCAGCCGGCGCCCATTCGAGGGACGTCTCGAATCCGGAACCGAAGTGGCGGGCATAGGCGAGAGCCGCAGCCTCGGTGTCCACCCTCCGTGCGGCGACGGCTTCCACCGAGGTCGGGCGGAGATCAGCATGCCCGCACGGCACGATGCCTTCGAAGTAGCCCAGATCGGTCGTCAGGTTCAGGGCGAAGCCGTGGCTGACGACCGAACGGTTGAGCTTGATCCCGATCGCGGCGAGCTTCTCGCCCTCGCGCCAGACGCCGGTGAAACCCGGCTCCCCAGGCTGGGACTCGACACCCAGCTCGCGCAGGTACTCGATCAGCGACCTCTCCAGCCGCTCTAGGTACTCGGGAATCGTCAGTCCGAAGCGCGCCAGGTCCAGCACCGGGTACCCCACCAGCTGGCCCGGACCGTGGTAGGTGGCCTCTCCGCCCCGGTCTGACCACACCACCTCGACCTGGCGCCGCCCTTGCTCGGCCTCGTCCCACAGCAGGTGGTCCGCCGAGGCCGCCTTACCCATCGTGAAGACGTGTGGATGCTCGAGCAGGAGCAGGGTGTCGCGGCCCCGGCCCTCGCGCAGCTCCCTGACCATCGCCGCCTGGAGGTCCCAGGCTTCGCGGTAGGGGACGCTACCCAGCCAGGAGGCTCTTACGGGCGGCAGGGATCTGCTCATCAGCGTGGTAGGAGGAGCGCACCATCGGGCCCGCCTCGACATGGCCGAAACCGATCGCCAGGGCCTGTTCCTTGAGCCGGACGAATTCCTCTGGCCGGTAGTAGCGCACCACCTCGGCGTGCTGCTTCGAGGGTCGGAGGTACTGACCGACGGTCAGGACGTCGATGTTGTGGGCTCGCATGTTTCGAAACACTTCCAGCAGCTCGTCCTCAGTCTCGCCGAGGCCGACCATCAGCCCCGACTTGGTGACCATCTCCGGCTCGAGCGACTTGACGTGCCGGAGCAGCGCAAGGCTGTTGGCGTAGACCGCCTTCGGCCGGATGCGGGCGTAGAGACGAGGCACGGTCTCGGTGTTGTGGTTGAAGATGTCGGGTCTGGCCTCGACCACGGTGCGCACGGCGTTGAAGTCGCCCTGGAAATCCGGTGTCAGCACCTCGATCGTGGTGGCCGGGCTGCGCCGCCGGATGGCGCGAATCGTCCGGGCAAAGATTCCCGCCCCGCCGTCCTTCAGGTCGTCGCGGTCGACCGATGTGATGACCGCATGCTTGAGCCCCAGCTCAGCCACGGATTCCGCCACCCGCGCCGGCTCGCCCAGGTCGAGCTCCGCGGGCCGGCCCGACGTCACCGCGCAAAACCGGCACGCGCGCGTACAGACGTCGCCGAGGATCATGAAGGTAGCGGTACGGCGATTCCAGCAGTCGAAGATGTTGGGACAGCGGGCTTCCTCGCAGACCGTGTGCAGCCGCCGCCCCTGAACGATCTGCTTGAGCTCCTTGAAGTTGTCGCCCTCAGTCACCCGGACCCGGATCCATTCCGGTATCGGCTCGAGTCGGAGTGGCTCGGAGGCGCTCACAGCCGAATGCTACCGGGCGTCCATTCTTCGAGCCCTTTCTTGATCGCGCTGAGGAATTGGCCAGCCATCATCCCGTCGATGATCCGGTGGTCGAAGCTGAGGCACATGTTCATGATGTGGCGCATCGCGATCGCGTCATCGACCACGACGGCGCGCTTGACGATCGATTCAGTCGTAAGAATGGCCGCCTGAGGCTGATTGATGATCGGCTGGCTCGCGATGGAGCCGGTCGCACCCGTGTTGTTCAGGGTGAATGTGCCGCCCTGCACGTCGTCCGGCTTGAGCTGCTTGTTGCGCGCGCGTTCGACGAGATCGTTGGTGACCCTGACCAGGTCGGTGAACCCGAGCCCGTCCGCATCCTTGATCACGGGAACGATGAGGCCGTCAGGGATGGCGACTGCAATCCCCAGGTTGATGTAGCGCTTCATGACAACGCCGTCGTCGCTCCACGAAGAGTTGAGCCAGGGGAACTGCTTGAGGGCCTCGCAAACCAGCTGCGCGACAAACGGCATGTAGGTCAGCGAGGTGCCGTGCCGCGCCTTGAAGTTGTCCTTTTCCGCCTCTCGATAACGCACCAGGTTCGTGACGTCGATCTCCTGCAAAGTCCACGCGTGGGGCGATGTCGCAAGGCTTCGCACCATGTGCTCCGCGATCGACTTGCGCATCACGCTGAGCTTCACCAGCTCCTCGCGCTTGCCGTCCGTTCGGGAAGGAGCAGGTGCAGCGGGAGCGGGCGTCGTCTTAGGCGGCGCAGCTGTCTGGCTGTCGCCGAGCGCCGCCAGGACGTCGTCCCGCGTCACACGCCCACCCAGGCCTGACCCGCGAAGCGACGCGGGGTCGATACCATGCTCGGAGGCCAGCTTGCGCACCGCTGGCGAGAGCCGTTGGCGCTCGCCACCGTTCTCAGCCGGCACGGCCCGCGAGACCGGCGCAGGCGCCTTGCCGCCGGCCGGCTCGGGCGGCACCTCGGTGTGGGCCGTGGCGACCTCGCGTTCCCCGACGCGGACGGTCTCACCCTCGCCAACCGCGATCTTGACCAGCTTGCCCTCGAACGGTGAAGGGATCTCAGCGTTGACCTTGTCGGTCACGACCTCGACGATCGGCTCGTCGCGCTTGACGAAGTCGCCTTCGTGCTTGAGCCACTTGTCGACGGTGCCCTCGGTGACGGATTCGCCCAGCTGAGGCATCTTGATTTGCGAAACGCCCATGCCGGCTCCTCCTCACTAGATGATCGGTCTTGGAGGCGACGCCCAGAATCGAACTGGGGATGGAGGTTTTGCAGACCTCTGCCTTACCACTTGGCTACGTCGCCGCGCTTTTCGAACTCGATTCTAAGATCCCCACGAACTCCGAGCCTTCGGCTTGAGTTCGCGGGAACCCCCTTCACGCCGCGACTGGTGCCGCCCTACTCTTGGCGGAACGTGGCTGAGCAGCGCTTCCGGGACGTCATGGCGCGTCTCCCGGCCGGTGTCGTAGTGATCAGCGCCCGCCTCGGCGACGAGTACCGCGGGCTCACCGCGAGCACTCTTGTCTCGATCTCCCTGGAGCCGCCCATGATCCTTGCCGGGCTCGAGCATGCGTCGGCGACGCGGGCGGCGATCCTCGAGACAAAGGCATTCAACGTCAGCTTGCTCACCCGCGCCCAGGAGTTCATCGCCGACCGCTTCGCGGGCCGCGCCCCTTCGATTGACCCGAGATGGAGCACGCTCCCCCACCGCCTCGGCGCCAATGGCATCCCACTCGTAAATGGATGCGCCGCCTGGCTCGAATGCAGCCTCAGCCAGGTCCACCCCGCCGGAGATCACGACATCTGCGTCGGAGAGGTCGAGGCTGCGGCGCTGGGCACCGGCGATCCGCTGATCCTCTGGGACCGGGCCTTCTGGTCCCTGCATTAATAAGGAAGATCGTCTTCACCCATCCCGAAGTGGTGGCCCACCTCGTGCAGGATGGTGCGCCGGACCTCTTCCACCAACTCCGCCAGGGTGCGCGAAGCCTCCTCGTGGGACCGCTTGTAGAGCGTGATCCGCTCGGGCAATCCTTCCCCGGCCCCGAGGGCGCCGGCGCCCTCATAGAGGCCCATCAGCCCCTCGGGTGATTGCTCCTCGATGAGGAAGACGGTGTTCTCCAGGTACTGCTGAAATTCCTCTGGGATCGAATCGATCGCCGTCTGCGCCGCGTCCTCGAATTGCTTCATGCTCACCCGCATGCATGAATTGAAGCGCGTGCTGGTCGTCGGGGCGGGCACGATGGGCTCGCAGATCGCGCTGCAGACCGCCTTGAGTGGCCGTCACGACGTGACCCTCGTCGACACCGTCGCAGGCCAGCTGGAGAGGGCCCGCGCCCAGAACCGCAAGCTGGTCGATCGCTCGGTCGAAAAGGGCCGGCTGACCAGAGAGGCAGCGGACGAGGCGATCGCTCGCATTGCCGATTCGAGCGATCTCGCAACCGCCGCAGCCAAAGCCGACCTTGTGATCGAGGCGGTGATCGAAAACTTCGATGCCAAGAAAGCCGTGTTCGAGGCGCTCGGCAAATATGCAAAGAAGGACACGATCCTCGCCAGCAACTCGAGCACCATCGCGATCAGCCGGCTGGCTGACATCAGCGGACGGCCGGCGCTGTGCTGCAACATGCACTTCTTCCACCCGGTCACGGTCATGCAGCTGTGCGAGGTGGTGCGCGGCCCCAGAACCTCAGACGAGACCGTCAACGCCGCGATGGAGTTCGTGCGCAGCATCGGTCGCACCCCGGTGCTCCTGAAGAAGGAGATATGGGGCTTCATCGTCAACCGCATCCTGTTCGCGGCCTCAGAGGAGGCGATGCGACTCCTCGAGGGCGGCTACGCCAGCGCGGAGGACATCGATGTTGCGGTGCAGAAAGGCTTGAACTGGCCGATGGGTCCGTTTCACCTGCTCGACTTCAGCGGCCTCGACATCTTCTACGGGGCGATGAAGGACCGCCAGGCGCAGGGCGAAGGCGGTGACGCGCCAGAGGTCTTGCGCAAGCTGGTCGAGCAGGGCCGGCTCGGCAAGAAGACGGGCAAGGGCTTTTTCGACTACGACTGACGGCCTCGCCGCGGGGCATTCAATTGGTCACTTCCTGGACGCGCTTTGCGCGCCAAAATTGACCTTGCCCCCGTAGCCCAATGGCAGAGGCAGCCGGCTTAAACCCGGTCCAGCGCGGGTTCGACCCCCGCCGGGGGTATTCATCTCAGGCCTACAATCGACTCACGATGGACCTCAGGCTCGAAGAAGATCCCGACGAGGAGCCGGATGAGCCGGCCCGTCCGGCCCAACCGGACGGTGCCCGTGGCACGGCTGCGGGGCTGGTCCCGTCGGTCGGGCTCCCGAGCCGGGATTGCGAATACTCGACAAAGGTCCTGAGCGTGACCCAGGTTGCTGACGGCGCCACACTGGTCAAGATCCTCCATGAGGCAGGCGCCGAAGGATGGGATCTGGTCAGCGTGGTCGACGGGGGGGAGAAGCGCGTAATCCTGATGCGCAGACCGAAGCGCTCAGCCCGTGAGTCACGACGGGTGGGTTTCGCGCCTCCGACGCAGAACTGAGCTCACCTCCGCCGCGCCGCCGCCGCCGCATCCTTGTCGTCGAGGACGACGTGCCAGTACGCATGCTCGTCGCCGAGGTATGTCGCCTGCAGGGGCACGACGTGATCGAGGCAGGGACCGGGGCGCAAGCCATCGAGCTCGGCCGGAGCTCCCAGCCGGACCTGGTGCTGGTGGACTGGGTGCTGCCCGACATCAGCGGCACAGAGGTGATCCGGGAGCTGCGCCGGCAAGGCGTCGTGAGCCCGATGGTCATGCTGACCGGGCGTTCGACCAAGATGGATGAGGTCGTGGGCCTCGAAGTGGGTGCGGACGACTACATCACCAAGCCATTCGACTCGAGGATCCTCGCGGCCCGCATCAACGCGCACTTGAGGCGTTCGTCTCTCGCTGAAAGCGGCGGCGGCCGTGAAGGGGTGTTGAGCATCGGTGCCCTGCAGATCGACAACGCCGCGCGCCGCGTCAAAGTTGGCGAGGAAGAGATCACGCTCACGATGACCGAGTTCAACCTCCTCGCGGTCCTTGCAGCCAATCCGGAACGCGTGCTGACGCGGGCGCAGTTGAGGGACAAGGTCTGGGGTTACCCCCACGACCTGGACGACCATTCGGTCGACCCCCACGTGCAAAGGCTCCGCCGCAAGCTTTCGGAGCAGCCCCACACCGGGGTCAGCCTGGAGGCTGTCCCCGGGCTCGGTTACCGGCTCTCGGTCAAAGGCTCTTGACGGAACAGGTCGCACTTTTTGGGCCCGCGGACCCAGAGCTCCGAATCGTCGAAGACCTGGTGGCAAAGTCAATTGCCAAGGACCCCCCCGAAGTCGCGCGGCCGCTCACCGAGCTGTTCGCGGCCGGAGGCAAGCGAATCCGACCGGCTCTGGTCATGCTCACCGCGATGTGCGGGAGCTACGACCGGGACCGCACGATACCCGCCGCGATGGCGGTCGAGGTCACGCACGCGGCGACGCTCGTACACGACGACGTGATCGATCGCTCCCCGACCCGCCGCGGCCGGCCGACCGTCGCGGCAACCCTTGGCGATGAGCCGGCGATCGTCATTGGCGACTTCTACTTCGCCAAGGCATACGAGCTGGCGGCGCGGACGAACACTCCCGAGGTCGTGGCAATCCTCGCGAGGGCTGTGATGGAGATCTGCGCAGGTGAGGTCCGGCAGCAGTCGATCCGCTACCGCTACAGCACGAGCGCGGATGAATACATGCGTCGCATTGAGGCGAAGACCGCGACCCTCCTCGCAGCGTGCTGCGACATCGGGGCGCTGCTTGGAGGACTCGACGATGCGAAACGGACGGCACTGCGCTCATACGGCCGGCTGCTCGGCCTTGCTTTTCAAATTGCTGATGACGTGCTCGACTACACCGCGACCGAAGGCGAGGTCGGAAAGCCGATCGGGCACGACATTCTCGAAGGCTTCGCGACGCTGCCATTGATGCTTGCGTCGATCGATCTCGAGGATGGCCGGAGGCCGAGCGAGAACGAAGCCCGCAAGGTCGTTGATGCCGTTCGCAACAGTGATGGCCCCCAGCGCGCGCTCGATCAGGCCCGCGATCACGCCGACGCCGCGCGCAGTCAGTTGGCAGGAATCGATGACGGCGAGGCGGTCTCTGCGCTGGCCGCCCTGGCCGGCTACGTGGTCAGCCGAAAGCTCTAATCTGTCTCACCGTGTCCCGGGTAGGGATGGGTGTGGTGGCATGAGTAGGGTCAGGCTCGTCGGCGTCGGACCAGGGCATCCTGGTCTGGCCACCGTGCAGGCAGTCGAGGCGGTGAAAGAGGCCGACGTGATCCGCAACTGCGATGGCTGCGGCACCGGCCTGCTGCATTTCGCTCCCGCGAACGCTGATATCGCGCCCCTCGAAACCGTCGAAGAGGTCATCCGCCTCGCGCGCAGCGGCCGAAACGTCACCGTGCTGTTCCCTGGCAATCCCTACGCGTTCTCCAGCGGAAGCGAGATCGCCGACAGGCTGGAGCGCGCCGGGGTCGATTTCGAGGCTGCCCCTGGGTTGATCGTCGAGCTGGCCGCCCCGGTGATGAGCGGAATCCCGCTCACCATCGAAGGCATGTCTGCGTCGATCGGCTTCGGCCTGGTCACCGGCGGTGAGACCGTCGTCCTCCGGCTTGCATCGGGCTGGTGGGAATCCGGCATCACGGCGCTGCTCCAGTACGGCCGCACCCCGGAAACACCTGCGGCGCTCATCCTCAACCCGGGGATGCCCGGACAGCACCGCGTCACCGCCCCCCTTGGCGAGCTGGCCCGCAAGGCGGCCACGTACGGCCTGCGGGGCGATGCGCTGCTCGTGCTCGGTCCGGGCGTAAGCATGTCCGAGCGCCTGGACACCCTGTCCCGGAGGCCGCTGCACAGCCGCCGGATCCTGATCACGCGCGCGCGCCATCAGGTCGATCCCTTTCGGCGCGAGCTGGTCGATCTCGGCGCCGCGGTGGTCGAGATTCCCACGCTCGAGATTCGACGGCTGCCGACGGACGACCGGATTCGCAGCGCGATCAACAACCTGAGCCGGACCGCGCTGGTGATCTTCGCGTCGGCCAACGCGGTCGACATCTTCTTCCAGATGCTTCTGACGACTGGCCTCGACGCGCGCGCCTTCCATAACTCGAAGTTGTGCGCGATCGGTCAGGAGACTGCGGACGCCCTCGCCGGCCACGGCCTCCGTCCGGAGCTCGTGACATCCGAGTACACCGCGGAAGGCCTGGCCAACGCGCTGGAAGGCTGGGAGATGCAGGGCATGCGGGTGCTGGTGCCGCGCGCGGAGGTCGCACGCGACGCCCTGCCATCGCTGCTCGCCAATCGAGGCGCAGAGGTCGAGATCCTGCCCGTTTATCGGGCGGTCTGCCCGCAGGACGCGGGACCCGCGGCGCGCGTTTCCGGAGGATCGGTTGCCCGCCATCCTGGGCGATGCGGAGATCGCCTGCATGGGCCCGGTGACCGCGGACACGGCGCGCAAGCTCGGCCTGGACGTCGCGATCGTCGCGCGCGAGTACACGACGCACGGCCTGGTCCAGGCGATCGCCGAAGCGGCTGCGCGGAAGTGAGCCAGCCGAGATCTTCCCGACGCGCCGCACCGGTCGTTCCCGACGAGCTCGAGGCGCCGCCGCCCTGGGGCCGTCAGGCCTGGCTCGCATTGCTGGTCATGGGCGTTCTTATCGCCGCTGTGGCGGCGTCGGGTTTTCTGATCAAGCACGCGATCGAGCCGCTGGTGCCGCGCGCTCTTGCCAACTGCGCGACCTCTACGCAGATCGCGCCCCACGAGTTCGTCGGCCCGCAGCCCATGTGCATCACGGCCACGCAAAAGTTGCAGGCGACGATGACCACGACGCAGGGCGACATCGTGATCCAGCTCCATCCAGAGGTGGCGCCGGTGACCGTCAACAACTTCGTCGTCCTCGCAACCCATGGCTACTACACGGGACTGACCTTCAGGAAGGCGGAGGACTGGGTCGTCCAGGGAGGGGATCCACGTGGCGACGGGCGCGGCGGTCCCGGTTACACCCTGCCCGAGGAGCCGACGATTACACCCTGGGACGCCGGCGCCGTGGGGATGGCGCGGGCGCCGGGTGGCCCGGTCAACGGAAGCCAGTTCTTCATCGAGAAGGCGGCCTGGCCGGGTTCCGGGCCGACATCGGTCTACAACCGCTTTGGCACGGTGACTTCGGGCATTGACAAGGTTCAGGCGCTCTCGGGGAGCGACACGATCACCTCGATCACGATCCAGGTTTCCTGATCGCTCGCTGACGGCGGTTTGACACCACCGGCCTATAATCGCCTCAAATGCCCTTTCACCCGCTCTGGCTCGTCGTCGCGGTCGTCATCGTGCTGATCATCTTCGGCCCCGGCCGGTTGCCGGAGCTCGGCGGCGCGGTCGGCAAGGCGATGCGGGAGTTCCGCAAGGCGACCACGGAGCTCACGCACGAGGTGACATCCGCCGCCCAGGCCAAGCCTGAGCCGCCGGCTCCTACGGAGAGCACCGCCCAGGGCTCGACGTCCGAGGCTAAGCCCTCCAACCAGTAAGCGCGGTGGCCCTACTGGACAGGGTCCTGCAGCGCGGCCCTCGCACAACTCTTCCGGTCGAAGAACAGCGCATGTCTCTGATCGAGCACCTCGAGGCGCTGCGTCGCGCTCTGATCATCTGCCTCATTGCGTGGTCGGTCGCAACCATCGCTGCGATCTTCGTGGCGGGCCACGTCATCACCTTTCTCATCACGAGGGCCGGCATCGGCCACGCCATCTACCTGCAGCCGGGCGGCGGCGTGCTCTTGCAGCTGAAGGTCGCGCTCTACATCGGCATCGTGCTGGCAGCGCCGGTGATCATCCAGCAGGTCTGGTGGTTCGTAAGCCCAGGGCTGCATCCACACGAGCGGAAATACGTGCTGCCCTTGGTCTTGGCGACCATCGTCTTTTTTGCCATCGGCGTGAGCGTCGCCATGTTCGCGCTTCCTCTTTACATCAAGATCCTGGGCTCGCTCGCGCCGGCGGATGTCACCTACCTGCCCGACATCAGCGAGCTCGTCAGCTTCGTCCTGATCATGGTCATTGGCTTTGGCCTCGTCTTCGAGCTGCCCGTCGTCCTATTCGTCCTGGGCATGCTGCGCATCATCAACTCGCGATGGCTGAACAAAAGGCGGCCCTACTGGTTCCTCGCCCTTGCCCTCCTGGCCAACTTTCTGACCCCTGGCGTCGACCCGCTGACGCCTATGATCATGTTCGTTCCGCTCTATTTGTTCTTCGAGGGCACGGCGCTATTACTGAAACTTCTCGGACGGTGACCGGCACAGCCACGCGTCGCGACGCACGTGCGCCCGACCAGCTTCGACCGCTGAAGATCGAGCTGGGTGTCAACGTGCACGCCGAGGGCTCGTGCCTGATCGAGATGGGACGCACGCGCGTGTGGATCACGGCCAGCGTCGAGGACCGCGTGCCGATGCACCGTCGCGGCAGCGGCCAGGGCTGGATCACAGCCGAATACTCGATGCTTCCCCGCGCCACGCACGACAGGGGATCGCGCGAGGCGATCCAGGGCCGGCTGGGCGGCCGGACACACGAGATCCAGCGTCTGATCGGCCGCTCGCTTCGGGCGGCGGTCGACATGGGCAAGATCGGCGAACGGACGATCACCCTCGACTGCGACGTGCTGCAGGCGGACGGCGGAACGCGGACCGCTTCCATCACCGGCGCCTTCGTCGCGCTGTACATGGCCATCAAACGGATGAAGGACGCGCGGATGATCAGCGAGATTCCGGTGCGCCAGCACCTGGCCGCGGTCAGCTGCGGGATCGTCGACGGAACGCCGCTGCTCGACCTCGATTACTCGGAAGATTTTCACGCGTCGACTGACCTGAACTCGGTGATGACCGAAGACGGGCGGCTGGTCGAGCTGCAGGCCACCGCGGAGGGCGCCCCCTACACGCGGGCCGAGCTCGACTCGATGCTGGCGCTGGCCTTCAAAGGCATCAAGGAGCTGATCGTCGCCCAGAAACGGGCCCTCGCCACGCTTGCCTGATCGTCCGCGACTCGTCATCGCGTCGGGCAACGCCGGAAAGATTCGCGAATACCGAGATCTGCTCGCTGGCGCCGGCGTGGAGCTCGTCGCCTACGACAGCGAGGTCGACGAGGTGGGGGAGACCTACGCCGAGAACGCGCGGCTGAAGGCGGAGGCGGCGTCGACCCGATCGGGGTTGCCGGCTTTGGGCGACGACTCGGGCCTCGAGGTCGAGGCGCTGGGCGGCTTTCCAGGGATCAGGTCGGCCCGCCTGGGGCCGACGCAGAGCGAGCGCACCGACGAGCTGTTGCGTCGCCTCCATGGGACGCCACGGCCGTGGCAGGCTCGGTTCGTCTGCGTGATCGCGCTGGCGGTCCCCGGCGTTGAAACACGGACGTTCGAGGGCGAGTGCAGGGGAGAGGTGGTGCCGGAGTGGAGGGGAGAGGCGGGATTTGGCTACGACCCGATCTTTCTCGTGCCGGGTACTGGCAAGACGTTTGGCGAGATGCCGCCGGAGGAGAAGCGCAAGTACAGCCACCGCGCCGCGGCGGCCCGAGCGCTGCTAGAGTCGGGCGCGCTGCAGCAGATGTCTGGTTCGA
>VBII01000201.1:4014-7646 GCA_005887735.1 Chloroflexota bacterium | reverse complement strand
TCACGCGCATCCTCGATCGCCGCCTCGAGCATCGCCCGGGCAATACCTCGCCTGCGATGCTCGGCCGCCACGCGCAGCCCTTCGTACCAGATGAGGCCGGGCGCGTACGCCCTCAGCCGCTGCACGCCGACCACGACCCCCTCGACCTCCGCGGCTTGAAAGGCAGCGCCTGCCTCACCGACCCAGCGGTCGAAGACCCGCGGCAGGTAGTCGCGCCCGTTCCAAACGTCCCTGGTCATCTCGACGACCCTGTCTCGGTCTGCGGGCCGCACGGGCCGCAACGTCAACTCTTCGGTGGTTGCCAATGGGCCACTCCTGACACCGCGACGCCTCCGTCAAAGATCAGCTGTCCCGCGTCTGGTCTGAGGATCTCCCGCAGCGCGGCTCGGCCAGCGGCGTCATCCCATCCCTGCCCGAAGAGCGCCCGGCTGTCGGCTACCGCCTCTTCCGTGTCGGCATACCGGGTCACGATTGGATAGCGAATAAAGTCGACGTCTGCTGCGATCCCCATCTGCAACAAAAGCATGAAGAGCTCGCTGAAACGCGGCAGCCGGGGACCCGCGTCGCCGGCCAGCCGCCTGCGGATCTCGGCCGCCGGGTGCGGAAGGTCGCTCTCGCGAAGCATCACGAAGACGCGCTCCCTCGCTGAGCGCTGGAGCTTGGCGATGAAGGGAACGGGCTCCGCCACGCCATACAGGACATGACTGCAGACGACCAGGTCGGCCGGCGCCACCTCCGCGTCCTCCCAGGTGCTTGCGACGACGGTGATGTTGTCGCGGGCCTGGATGTGGGCTCGCATGCCCTCCGAGGGCTCCACAGCGGTGACCCACTCCACGCGTTCCGCGAGCGGGACCGTGTGCCGGCCGGTACCGGCTCCGACGTCGATCAGGGTCTTCCGAGGGGAGAGGTAGGGCTCGACCACGTGGAGGAAATCGTCGACGCGCCCTTGTGTGGAACGGGCGTAGCTGGCCGCGCGGCCATCCCAGTAGCCCGCATCGGCGTGACCAGACGCTAGCGTCGCCCGATTCTCGACGATGTGCTTCCAGCGCGCCTCCCAGTCGATCTCTTCCATCGGCGTTTCGCAGTCGGTTTTTAACAGACCTGGGGAGAACTAGGGGACAACTCTCGCCACGGCGCCTACAGGATGGGGCTAGCGCCCCGCGCGACACAATATCTAGGCCACGCCCCTCTCCCTTGCCCTCTCCCCTGTGGGGAGAGGGGATACTTACGCCACAACAATATGGGCGAGTTCAGCACCGCGGAGTCGTCCTTGCTGGAGCGCTATTTCACCAACCTCGACCGGCCTGTTTTTGCGCTTCGCAATCTGCCTGAAGTTGTCAAGGGCGCGCTTTTTTCCCGCTACTCCAGGACCGAGAAAAGCCTTCGGCGTGTCCTGCTTGACGAGTTCATCAATGAGCCCGATTCAGGCTTCGACAGGCTCGCCGGCTCTCCGCCAGTCCCGGGGTCCCCGCGAAGTCAAGGCGAATCCTCCGACTTCGTGGGGCATTTCGACGACGACATGGTCGCCGTCAGGCGCGCGGAGGAGTTCTACGAGCGCGTGCTGGTCGGGTATGGGGACGACTCGGTGGCGGAGCTTGCCGGGGCTCATGTCGCGGTCGAGCAAGCCTCGACGCTCGCAGCCAAGGCGCTGGAGGACAGCAGGATCGGAATCTCGCCCCTGGAGAAGTCGACGCGCTACGTGCGATTCGACCGGCCAGGCCCGGACGGGCGCTACCTCTATCACCGCGGGCCGGAGCTGGCGCATCCGGACTACGGCCGCGCGGCGGACGCACTTTTCGCCACGTACAGCAGCATGGTCGAGCCGGCGATCCAGGCCATTCGCGAGCGCTTTCCGCAAGAAGAAGGTGAGACCGACCGGGCCTGGAAGGCTGCCACACGGGCCAAGGCGCTGGACCTGCTGCGAGGATTGCTGCCCGCGGGCACGCTGACCAACCTCGGCCTGTTCGGCAACGGCCGGGCGTTCGAGTACCTGATCACCAAGATGGCGGCCCACGAGCTGCCCGAATGCCAGGCCCTGGCCACCGACCTCCACCGCGAGCTGTCGCTGGTCATCCCGTCGTTTGTCCGCCGCGCGCTCGACGACCGCTACGGCCGCCCTTCAGCAATTCGGCTGGCCCAGATCAGAAAGCGACTCAGGCAACTCACCCCCACCCCGCCTTCCGGGGAGGTGAAACCTTCAGTGCGGCTCATCACCCACGACCCCGATGCTGAAACGAAGGTCGTTGCGGCGGCCCTCTTCCCTTACTCGACCCAGCCGCTCGACGAGCAGAAAGCCGACGCTGCAGCCGTCCTCGAGAACCTGCTGGCGGATCGGTCCAACCGCCGCCAGAGGGCACCGCGGGCGCTCGAGCACGCGGAGTACACCTTTGAGATCGTTGCCAACTTCGCCGCTTACCGCGACCTTCATCGCCACAGGATGCTCACGCAGGATCGCCAGCATCTCGGGACTGCGCTCGGCTTCGACCTTCCGCCGGGCCTTGCGGACCTCGGCATGGCAGACGGCTTCGCGCGGGCCATCGACGGCGCGGCCGAGACGCATACGCGGCTGGACAGAGAGGTCGGGCCCGCGCTCGCCCAGTACATCGTCCCGCTCGCCTTTCACGTGCGGTGGTACTTCCGCGTCAACCTGCGGGAGATCTACCACCTGTGCGAGCTGCGGACCACGCCGCAAGGGCATCCCGACTACCGCTGGATCGCCCAGGAGATGTTCCGCCGCGTCGCCGATGTCCACCCCCGGCTGGCCCGTTACGCGCGCTTCGTCGACCTTGGTCCCGGCGACGAGCTGGAGCGGCGGAAGTCAGAGCGAAGAATTGATGAAAAGCTCGACGTTTTGGACCACCGCGTGCGATAGGATCAGCGACCTAGAAGAGGGTGGACGTGACACCGCGTGGACCTGAGCGCAGAAGCGGCGACGACCGGAGAGCGGGTCAGGATCGCCGCTTTGCCGAGCGACGCGACCCCGAGCGGGCCGGCGCCGGTCGCCGCGTGCTCTTCCCCTTCGACCGGCGGGTCGCGGAACGGCGTTTCGTCGAGCGCCGCAACGAATGGCCCGAGGCCCAGGCGCAGGCGTACTAGCCAGGCATAGTTGGCGCGTCCGGCGCTGATCGTTCACGGTGGCGCCGGCCCCGTCCCTGATGCGGAGCGAGGACTGCGCCAGGCGGCCGTCGAGCGCGCTCGAGACGCAGGTTGGTCCGCGATCGGCCAAGGCGCCCTCGCCGCCGCGGTTGCCGCGGTGAGGCACATGGAGGACGAACCTCTTCTCAACGCCGGCATAGGCGCCTGTCTCAACAGAGACGGCGAGGTCGAGCTCGACGCCGGCGTGATGGAGGGCGCAGAGCTGCGCGCGGGTGGCGTCGCCTGCTTGCGCGACGTGCGCCACCCAATCGACCTCGCGGTGGTTGTGATGGAGGACGGGCGGCACGTGCTCCTCGCGGCCGCGGGCGCGTCGCGTTTCGCCCGCGAGCAAGGTGTGGAGATGGCGGATCCGGCGATTTTCATCACCGACCGCAAGCGCCAGGAGCTGATGCAAGGCGCCGACACGGTGGGCGCCGTCGCCCGCGACGCGGAAGGGCACCTCGCGGTCGCCGTCTCGACTGGAGGCGTGAAAGGCA
>VBII01000201.1:0-3960 GCA_005887735.1 Chloroflexota bacterium | reverse complement strand
GGCTGGGACTGGGCCGATTGATGGTCGTCGAGCTTCAGCACGGGATGGACGCCGCGGCGGTCGCCCAGGGCGCAGTCGACCATCTGGCCAAGGCGCTCAGGGCCCCGGGCGGAGTCATCGTCATCCCGCGCGAGGGTTCTCCGCACGCGGCCTTCAACACGCCCGCCATGCCATGGGCTCTGGCGGAATAAGGATGGATTCGGGCAACGCGGGGGAGCTCGTGGCGCTGGCCTTGAAGCGGGCCGGGGTCAGCCATCTGTTCACGCTCAACGGAGGCCATATCTGGCCGATCCTCACCGGCGCGACGGAGCACGGCATCCGCGTCATCGACACCCGCCACGAGCAGT
Source organism: Chloroflexota bacterium (assembly GCA_005887735.1). GTDB lineage: Bacteria > Chloroflexota > Dormibacteria > Dormibacterales > Dormibacteraceae > 40CM-4-65-16. The sequence continues at coordinate 3,613 of VBII01000201.1, read as the reverse complement.
CGGCTGCGTTTGCCGCCGAGGGTTGGGCCAAGGTCACGCGCGAGTGCGGCGTGGCAGCCGTGACCGCCGGGCCGGGGGTGACCAACTCGACGTCGGCGCTGGCGCAGGCGCAGGGCAACGACAGCCCGATGTTCGTGGTCGGTGGTCGGGCACCGGTGGCGCGTTGGGGCATGGGCTCGCTGCAGGAGATGGATCACGTCGCGGTGGTGCGGGAGCTGACCAAGAAAGCGCTGACGCTGGGTTCGGCCGACGACGCTTATGCCGCCGCGATGGAATGCGTGCGCACCGCCTTGAGCCGGCGCACTGGGCCGGTCTTCATGGACGTCCCGATCGATGTTTTCTTCGGCGCCGCCGACCTACCCGAGGCGACGGAGCACCTCACGCCGGACCCCGGGCCCCCGCCAGATCCTGACGCGATCGAGCGAGCCGCGCGGCTGATCCGCGACGCGAAGCGTCCGGTGGTGGTCGCGGGCGGTGGCGTCTGGTGGGCCCACGCGGAGGAGGGACTCAGGGCGTTGGTCGAAGCCGGAATGCTGCCGCTGACCGTCAACGGGATGGCCCGCGGAATGCTGCCTCCGTCGCATCCACTCTTCTTTTCGCGCGCGCGAAGCCAGGCGCTGCGCGAGGCCGACCTGATCGTGCTGACAGGCGTGCTTCTCGACTTCCGGCTCAACTTCGGCCAGCCCCCGGTCTTTGGGGAGGAGGCGCGGTTGATCTACCTCGACGTCGACGACCACCGCAAGCATCGTCCGGCTGAGGTCGCGATCTTTGGCAACCTCAAGGCGTCGATCGGGCAGCTGGCCGCGGCGATACGCGACAGGCCGGATCGCAGCGCATGGGTGCAATCGCTGCGCGAGACGGAGAGCTCGGCGCGCCAGTCGGATGCTGCCATGACTCAGTCCGATGCATCGCCGGTCCACCCGGCCCGGCTCATCGCCGAGGTCGACCGCTTCGCCGACCCCGACGCGATCATCGTCGGCGACGGGGGCGACTTCATCTCCTTTGCCGGCCGCTTGATCGAGCGGCAGAAACCAGGTCTGTGGATCGACCCCGGTCCGTTCGGTTGCCTCGGCTCGGGGCCGGGTTATGCGATGGCGGCCAAGCTCGCGCGACCCGATCGCCAGGTCATCCTGCTGTCCGGCGATGGGGCGTTTGGCTTCTCGGCGATGGAGTTCGACACCATGGTCCGGCACGGCATTCAGGTCGTCTGCCTGGTGGGCAACAACGGGATCTGGGCGCTGGAAAAGCACCCGATGCTGAGCATGCTCGGCGCCAGCGTGGCGGCCGACCTCGGGCCGAAGACCCGCTACGACAAGGTCGTCGAGGCTCTCGGCGGGCACGGAGAGATGGTTGAGAGGCCGGATGAAATTCGCCCGGCGCTGGAACGCGCCTTCAAATCGGGCCTCCCCGCCTGCATCAACGTGATCTGCGACCCGAACGCGGAATATCCGCGATCATCAGTGCTGATGTGAGCAGCATCGAGCTCAAGCCAACGATCGAGGCGGACGAGTGGCGCACCGCGCAGTCGCAGTTCGACGAAGCCGCCGAGTTGATCAAGCTCGAGCCATGGCTGCGCGACGTCCTCCGTGAGGTGCAGCGCGAGTTCACCTGTCACTTCCCGGTCAAGCTGGACAACGGTCACACCCGCATCTTCACGGGCTACAGGGTCCAGCACAACATCAACCGCGGTCCGGCCAAGGGCGGCATCCGCTATCACCCCGATGTGTCGCTCAACGAGGTCAAAGCACTGGCGATGTGGATGACGTGGAAATGCGCGGTCGTCAACATCCCGTTCGGCGGCGCGAAGGGCGGCATCATCGTCAACCCGCGCGAGCTCTCGTTGAACGAGCTCGAACACATGACGCGTCGCTTTGCGACCGAGATCTCGATCCTCATCGGCAGCGATCGCGACATCCCCGCGCCCGACGTCAACACCGACGGCCAGACGATGGCCTGGATCATGGACACGCTTTCCATGCACCTCGGCTACTCGGCGCCCGCCACGGTGACCGGCAAGCCTCTCGAGGTCGGCGGATCGGCGGGCCGGGTCGAGGCGACGGGACGCGGCGTGACGATCTGCGCGGTGGCCGCGCTCGAGCACCTCGGTCGCGCGCCTCATCAGACCAAGGTGGTGGTGCAGGGGTTCGGCAACGTCGGCAGCATCAGCGCCAAGCTGCTCGAAGAGGCGGGCTGCACGATCGTCGCCGTTTCGGAGGATTACGGCGGAATCTACAACCCGCTCGGCCTTTCCATCAAGCGAGTGCTGGAGTACCGGGCGCGCGAAAAAACATTGAAGGGTTTTCCCGGGGCGAAGGAGGTCGGCAACCAGGATCTGCTGACGCTGGATTGCGACCTGTTGGTCCCCGCCGCGATAGGCAACCAGCTGACGTCGCGCAACGCGCGGGACGTGAAGGCGAAGCTAATCGTCGAGGGGGCGAATGGCCCAACGACGCCAGAGGCTGATGCGATTTTCCGTGAGCGGGGAATTTTCCTTGTGCCCGACATCCTCGCCAACGCGGGCGGGGTCACCGTCTCGTATTTCGAGTGGGTGCAGGACCTGCAGTCGTTTTTCTGGTCCGAGCACGAGGTGAACCAGAAGCTGAAAGCGATCCTGTCGCGGGCTTTCAACGAGGTGCTGAAAACCAGGGAGGAGCGGAAGCTCGACATGCGGATGGCGGCCTACGTGCAGGCGGTGTCGAGGGTGGCAGGGGCGACTCGCGAGCGGGGGTTGTACCCCTAACCGACCCATTCAATACGCACGGCTGACGCCACCCGTGCGGAATTGCCAACCTTGAAGCGCACGGCTGACGCCAGACGTGCGGAATCAGGGGGACGCCGGCGGCGCTAGATCTCTCTCCTGCGGAAGCTCCAGATGCTGAGCCCCAGCACGAGCACGAACCATGCGACGACCCACAGCAAGAACGGCACCGGCGGAGGATCGACCGCTGCGAACGGATTGGCGCGGCCGAATGTCCCGGCGGCGCGCATCGCCGCAATCAGGCTGTCCGGCTCCATCGCGTAGATGGCCCCGCGCCAGAGGCCGTCCGACGGCAGGACCAGGTGGCTGACTATGCCGACGTTTTCCAACGCCTGGTTTTGCAGGCCCGTCCCGATGTCTCCGACCACGCCGGCGATCCATCCCATCAACCATGCGACAAGCGCGATCACGCCGGCGGTGATTCCGGAAAGCCTGGTCGACAGCAGCAGGCCCAGCGACAGCAGCACGAGGCCCTCGGCCGCAACGAACAGGGTCAGCTCTATCGGATGCGGCGGCAGGTATCCGGTCGCCCAGTCCACGGCGGCCAGCTCCAGAGACGCGGCGCCGGCCGCGTAAGCAGCCACGAGTATCCCCAGCCCAAGCCACTTGCCGAGCACCACCTCGCTGCGGCGTAAAGGTCTGGCGAGCATGGATAGAAGAAGTCCGCTCTCGACTTCGCTCGAGATCAGAGGCCCGGCGACGACCGCCGCGCTGAGCGCAAGCACTCCGCTGAACATGAAGGTGACGACGATGAGCAGCTGCGATGTGATCAGGTCGACCTGCTGTGTGGGAAGTGTCTGGCCCGAGCTGTTGGTCACCGTCGTTATCTTGTTGAAGCCCCAGGCGGAGAAGCCG
>VBII01000200.1 GCA_005887735.1 Chloroflexota bacterium | reverse complement strand
GCCCCGTGACAACGCGTGCGATCTTGATGGCGTTCTCGTTCGCGTCGGCGCCGGCGAGCGTGAAGAAGACTTTGTCCATGTCACCAGGCAGCAATTCCGCGAGCTTGGCGCCCAGGCGTGCCCGCGCCTCATGCGACATGAAGGGGCTGATGTAGGGGAGCTGCTCGGCCTGCCGGTGGATCGCATCGATGATCCGCCGGTCACCATGCCCAGCGTTGACGCACATCAGCTGGCTGTTGAAGTCGATGAAGCGGCGGCCGTCGGCGGTGTGGAAGTACACGCCCTTCGCACTCGTCACGGGAAGGGGTTTGAGCGCCGACTGGGCGGCCCAGTCGTAGAGGGTGTGGCGGAGGCAGAGCTCGGTGATCTCCGCAGCGCTGAGTGCCTTGACGGCCTCGATCACCACCAACGCATCGTACTCGGCGGGCTAGGCCGAGTCGTTCCCGCCCAGCACGTCACCCGCGCGCAGCCGTTCCAGGCTCTGCATGCGAGACTCGGCGCGTGGTCCAAGCTGCCCCAGCACCGCTGCGACCAGCGCCTCGACCACGGCAATGGCACCGACCAACGAGTCGAACGGCCCCACCGTCTCGACGCTCGTGACCAGCACCTGGCGGGCGAACGCCGAAACGGGGGAGAGCCAGGGGTCGGTGAAAAGGATCACGTCGCATCCCCGCGCCGCCGCGACCCGCGCGCTCTCGATCGTGTCCGGCTGGTAGCGCCGGTAGTCGAACACCACGAGCACGTCCGTCTTCCGCATGTCGATGAGCTGCTGGGCCGGCGCGCTCCGCTCGGCGTCGACCAGGCCGATTCCCGGCCGCAGCAGGTGGAGCTGGCCGGCCAGGTAACGGGCGAGCGTCGCGCTCACCCGGCCGCCGAGGACCATCACGCGCCGCCTCACGTCCGCCAGCAGCTCGACCGCTTCCTTCACATCGCGGTCGGACAGCAGCTCCAGCGTCGCCGTCAGGTTGTGCGTCGACACCTCGAGGGAGTGATTCACGGCCGACTCGGATTTGGGCTCGTCTCGGTAGCGCGCGAGCGGCGAGCTAAGCCGGGCCTGCACCTCATGCCGCAGGCTCTCCTGGAACTCGGGGTAGCCCTTGAATCCGAGCTTGGTGATGAAACGGGTAACCGTCGGAGGGCTGACGCCGGCGCGCTCGGCGAAGCGCGCGACGCTCTCCAGCCCGGCGATCGGATACGAGGCCAGCAGGACGCGTGCCAGGCGGCGCTCGGCTGGGCTAAGCGAATCCAGGCGCTGGCGGACCACCTCGCCCACGCCAGACTCGCGCTCTGTGACGTTTATTACATCCTGCCCCAATCAAGTGCCCCCGGGAACGTTCTTGACAACAAACCGGTGCCCTGTTAGCTTCGCCGCGAAGCCGCCACGGGGAAGGCTACTAGGGAGGAGCACCGTATGAGCGTCCAGGCTCACAGTTCCGACGTCGAAACACTTCATCGCATGGGCTACGCGCAGGAGCTGGTGCGCAGGATGAGCGGCTTCTCCAACTTCGCCGTCTCTTTCACCATCATCTCGATCCTCGCCGGCTGCTTGACTCTCTACTACTTCGGCATGAGCAACGGCGGGCCGGCCGTCATCACGATCGGCTGGCCGGTGGTCGGCGTCATGGTCATCCTCGTCGGCCTCGCGATGGCGGAGGTTTGCTCCAGCTACCCAACTGCCGGCGGGCTTTATTACTGGGCCGCCAAGCTCGGCGGCAAGAGCAGCGCCGGGTGGAGCTGGATCACCGGGTGGTTCAACCTCCTTGGCCAGGTCGCGGTCACGGCGGGCATCGACTTCGGCCTCGCGTTCTTCGCCAACTACTTCCTGAGCCTTTTCATCTCGTCATGGCCGAACCCGTTGAATGCGGCCACCGACATCGGCCCACGCATCTCGATCATCGCCGTCTACGCCGCCGTGCTGTTCATCCACGGACTCCTCAACACCTTCGGAGTGAGCCTCGTGGCGCTGCTCAACGACATCTCGGTGTGGTGGCACATCGCCGGCGTGCTCATCATCGTCGGCGTCCTCTTCCTGTTCTCGAAGTACCACCAGTCGCCGTCGTATGTCTTCACCAAGTTCGTGAACTTGACCGGCTTCAGTTTCGCGGGGGCGTCAATTTTCGTCTTCCTCACCGGCCTGCTTATGGCCCAATACACGTTCACCGGCTACGACGCATCGGCTCACATGACTGAGGAGACGCGCAACGCCGCCATCAGCGGCCCGCGCGGAATCGTGTGGTCGATCATCATCTCGCTCGTCGCGGGCTGGATCCTGTTGATCGGCGTCACCCAGGCGATCAACGACGCCGACTACGCCAACATCGTCGGTGCGCTCGGCGCGGCACCGGCCGTTATCTTCCAGGACGCCCTCGGCAAGACTGGCGCCGCGTTGCTGCTCCTGATCGTCATCGGCGCCCAGTTCTACTGCGGGATGTCGTCGGTGACCGCCAACTCGCGCATGATCTATGCGTTTTCTAGAGACGGCGCGTTGCCCGGCTCTGAGTTCTGGCACCGGATCAACAAGCGCACCCGCACCCCGACCAACTCGATCTGGTTCGCCGCTGTGGGCGCCTTCATCCTTGGATTGCCATACCTGTGGAACCCGACCGCCTACGCCGCAGTGACGTCGATCGCGGTGATCGGGCTGTACATCGCGTACGGGATACCGATCCTCCTCCGCCGGATCGCGGGCAGCAGGTTCCAGGCCGGCCCGTGGCAGCTCGGGCGGTGGAGCCCCATCGTGGGCTGGATCGCCGTGGTCTGGATCGCGTGCATCGCAGTGCTGTTCGTGCTCCCCCAAGCGGCGCCCGGCAACACCCTGACGACTTTCAACTACGCACCGGTGGCCGTCGCCGTCGTTCTGATCTTTGCCGGCGGGTACTGGTTCCTCTCTGCGAAGAACTGGTTCAAGGGGCCAAAGGTTCAGGGCAGCGCCGACGAGCTGGCCCGGATCGAAGCCGATCTCGAGGCGGTAGGCGCTCCGATGCCGGTGGGAGCACCCTCCAGCTAGCGCGTGTCCGAGAAACCGAAGATCGGGATCACGACGAGCCCCAGGCGGGGCGCGGAATACTACGTGCCTTACCGCAAGGCCGTGGAGGCGGCGGGCGCGGAGCCGGTCGAGCTCCCGCCCGGCACGCCCGTGCTTCCGGACCTCGACGGCCTGCTCCTCCCCGGTGGATGGGACGTCGACCCGGCGTTCTACGGAGAGACAAAGGACGACAAGGTGGGGCCGATCGACCGCGAGCTGGATGAGACGGAGCTGAAACTCTTCCAGCAGGCGCACGAGAAGGAGATCCCGGTGCTGGGGATCTGCCGCGGCCAGCAGGTGATCAACGTCGCGATGGGCGGGTCATTGGTGCAGCACCTCGAGCATCACGACGTGCGGGACCACGGGCGCAGCCACCTCGCCCACACCATCGAGGTCGATCCCGGCTCCGAGCTCGGACATGCGGCCGGAGAGCACAAGATCCGCGTCAACAGCTTCCACCACCAGGCCATCCGCCGCCTCGCCCCCGGCCTGCATCAGACCGCCAAAGGCGAGGACGGCACGGTGGAAGGCGTGGAGTCCAAGGACGGCCTTATCGTTGCGGTGCAGTGTCACCCCGAGGAGCTGACCACCGACCTCCCCTGGGCCCGGAGTCTCTTCGAGCGCTTCGTCGCCCGCGCCCGAGGCCGCCGCAAGACCCGGCGTTAGTCTCCGAATGACGGGCAAGCCCGACCAGGAGGGGATTTACTGATTGTTGACCAAGGAGCACCTCGCTCACCAGGTCGCCGAAGGCGCGATCGACACTGTGGTCGTCGCCTTCACCGATATGCAGGGCCGCCTCATGGGCAAGCGGGTCGACGCCGAGTACTTCGTCGAGACCTCGTATGACGGCGAGTCGACCGAAGGCTGCAACTACCTGATGACGGTCGACATGGAGATGGACCCTGTGCAGGGCTACGACATTGCCAACTGGGCTGCCGGCTACGGCGACTTCGACATGGTGCCGGACTTCAACACCCTGCGGGTCATCCCGTGGCTCGACGCGACGGCGATGGTCCTCTGCGACGTGGCGTGGCACGACGGCAAACCGGTGCGCCCATCGCCGCGCCAGGTGCTGCGGGCACAGATCGAGCGCGCGCGCAAGCTCGGTTTCGAGCCGATGTTCGGCTCAGAGCTCGAGTTCTTCCTGCTCAAGGAGACGTTCGCCGAGGCTCACGCGAAGAACTACATCGACCTGACGCCTTCGGTCCCGTACATCCTCGACTACCACATCCTCGCCACGACCTATGACGAGCCCTTCATCCGCGCAGTCCGCAAGGGGATGAAGGCCGCGGGCATCCCCGTGGAGAGCTCGAAGGGCGAAGCGTGGCCGGGACAGCAAGAGATCAACTTCCGGTTCAGCGACGCATTGGCCATGGCCGACAACCACGTCATCTACAAGAATGGGATCAAGGAGATGGCCCACCAGCAGGGTTGCTCGGTGACGTTCATGGCCAAACCCGACCACCGGTGGATTGGCAGCTCGTGCCACGTGCACTCGAGTCTGTGGAAGGACCAGCGCAACGTCTTCGATGGCGAGTCACCGGCCTTCAAGCAGTACCTCGCCGGCCACATCGCATACGCGTCGGAGCTGGCGATTTTTCTCGCCCCCAACATCAATTCCTACAAGCGCTTTGCCGCGGGCAGCTGGGCGCCGACGACGCTGGCATGGGGCCACGACAACCGCACCTGTGGATTCCGGATCGTCGGCCACGGCCAGCACCTGCGCACCGAGTCGCGCATCCCGGGCGCCGACGCCAACCCGTACCTGTGTTTCGCGGCACTGCTTGCGGCGGGACTGCAGGGCATCGACGACAAGCTCACCCTCCCTCCCGAGTTCAAGGGCAACGCGTACGAGTCGGACGTGCAGCGCTTTCCGCACGCCCTGCGCGATGCGATCGCAGCCCTCGAGAGCGGCAAGATGGCGCGCGCCGCATTCGGTGAAGACGTGATCGACCACTACCTCAACTACGCGCGCACGGAACAGGCGCTGTTCGACAAGGTCGTCACGACGTATGAGCGCGAGAGGCTCTTCGAACGTGGGTAGATTGGATGGCAAGGTCGCCGTCATCACCGGCGCCGCCGGCGGCATCGGGCGCGAGGCGGCGATCCTGTTCTCGTCCGAAGGGGCGAAGGTGTGCGTGGCGGACGTCGGGCGAGAAGCGGGCGAGAAGACGGCTTCTGACTGTCGGGATGCATTCTTCTTCGCCGCGGACGTCAGCGATCCCGGAAGTGTGCAGGCGATGTACGCCGAGACCGAGAAGCGTTACGGGAGCATCAACGTCCTCTACAACAACGCCGGCATCATGCCCGCCGACGACGACTCCATTCTCACCACCGAGCCCGACGCCTGGGACCGTGTGCAGGCGGTGAATGCGAAAGGCGTCTATCTCTGTTGCAAATACGGTATCCCTTACCTGCTGAAGGCCGGCGGTGGCTCGGTCATCAACGTCGCCTCTTTCGTCGCGCTTATGGGCGCGGCAACGTCGCAGATCGCCTACACCGCATCCAAGGGCGCTGTCCTCTCCATGAGCCGCGAGCTCGCGGTGCAGTTCGCGCGCCAGGGAGTACGCGTCAACGCTCTCTGTCCAGGACCGGTCGAGACGCCGCTGTTGATGCGGATCTTCAACGAGGACCCGGGCGCATACCAGCGCCGGCGCGTGCACCTGCCGATGGGACGGCTGGCCAAGGCGCGCGAGATCGCCAACGCCGCCCTGTTCCTTGCCAGCGAGGAATCGAGCTACGTGAACGGAGCAACGTTCCTCGTCGACGGAGGCCTGACTGCGGCCTACGTAACGCCCGAGTAACCACCGGCCGTATCCGTCTTCGTTCGATGCGCAGAGCATTCGTCTTCGTTGCGTTGCTGGCCGCGGTTTCCTGCGGAGGGTCGGGCACCAATGCCTCGACATCGCCACCCGCCAGCGTGCCCGCCGCCACCGTCGCCATGGCGCAGAACGCAAAGCTCGGCCAGATCCTGGTCGACGGCAATGGCCGCACGCTCTACCTCTTCGAGGCGGACAAAGGCAGCGCCTCGACGTGCTACAGCTCATGCGCGACATACTGGCCGCCGCTTCTCACCGGCGGAAGTCCGCATGCGGGATCCGGCGCCAACGCCTCTTTCGTCGGAACGACAAAGCGCAACGACGGCACGACCGAGGTGACCTACGCCGGGCATCCTCTCTACTACGTTGTCACCGATCACAATCCCGGGGATGCCACAGGACAAGGGGTCAACAACTTCGGCGCCCTCTGGGACGTCGTCGGGCCGGACGGAAACAAGATCGGCTGATCCCCGCCGGGGGATAGTCCGCGATGCCATGGGCATCGCGATTGCCAGCGGCGCCTACGCGATCTCGTTCGGTGCCATCTCGACCGCGGCCGGCCTTTCCCTGCTCCAGACCGGCGCCCTTTCCATCCTCATGTTCACGGGGGCGTCGCAGTTCGCGATGGTCGGCGTCATCGGCGCCGGCGGCAGCGTTTGGACGGGCGCGGCCACCGCCGCTCTTCTCGGTTCCCGCAACGCCCTTTACGGGTTGCGCCTGTCGTCGCTGCTAAATGCACGCGGGTGGCGACGGCCGGCCGCCTCTCATTTCGTGATCGATGAAACCACTGCGATGGCAATCGCCCGCGACGATCCGGCGCTCAGCCGCTTCGCGTTCTGGTCCACCGGCCTCGCGCTCTTCAGCCTCTGGAACCTGGGGACTCTGATCGGGGCGCTCGCGACGCACGTCGTGTCGAACCCGAGGTTGCTCGGTCTCGATGCCGCCCCGCCCGCTGCGTTCCTCGCGTTGCTCGCCCCTCGGCTCCGGGCGCGCGAGCCGCTCGCGATCGCGCTTGCGGCGGGCGTCGTGGCGATCGCCGTGCTGCCATTCGTGCCGGCCGGCGTGCCGCTGCTCATCGTCGCTCTGCTGGTTGCGCTCTTCGGTTGGTTGAGGAAGCCGTAGTGATCTGGGGCGCTGTGATCGCGGCCTCGGTGGCCTGCTACGGGCTGAAGCTGGCGGGACTCTCCCTGCCCCAACACTGGCTCCAGGAGGCGCGCCTGCAGCGAACCATCCCGCTGATTCCGATCGCGCTGCTGGCGGCCCTCGTGGCGACGCAGACTTTTTCAACCGGGCAGCACCTGGTGCTCGACGTCCGCGCCGCCGCCCTGGTGGTCGCGGTCATCGCGGTCATGCTGCGGGCGCCATTCCTGGTCGTGGTCGCGGCCGCCGCCGCGACAGCGGCATTACTCCGACTGATTTAAGGTCGGGCTGAGATTGATGGTCCGCATTGAGGCGGTGCACGAGGCGACTCCTGAGCTGCACGCGGCGCTATCGCACCTCCTACCCCAGCTCAACTCGACGCTGCCGGTGCCGGACATGGAGCGGCTGCGCCGGCTGATCTCAGACCCCGCCGTCACGCTGCTGCTCGCGAGGGACGGCGACGCGATCGTCGGTACGACGACGGTCATCGTGTACACCACACCTTTCTGGACTAAGGCGCGGCTGGACGAGGTCGTCGTCGATGCCGGCGCACGCGGCAAGGGCGTTGGCGAGGCGCTGGTCAAAGCGGCGCTCGACATCGGACGCGCACGCGGCGCGCAGGTCGCCGAGCTTCAGTCGGGACGCGGCCCGGCGCGCGAGGCCGCGCACCGCCTCTACGAGCGGCTCGGCTTTCGGGTTCGCGACACCGACGTACTCAGGATCGTGTTGTAGTCAGGCTCTCGAGCCGATCGACCATCGACCTCAGGGTGGCGAACGCCGCCTCGACGGGTTCGGGCGAAGTCATGTCCACGCCCGCCATGCGCAGCCCGTCTAGCGGATACATGGAGCTGGCGCTCTTCAAGAAAGCGAGGTAGGACTCGACCGCCGTGGAGTCGCCCGCGGCGACGCGCTGGACGAGGTGGTCCGCCGCCGCGATGCCGGTCGCGTACTGGTACACGTAGAAGTTGCTGTAGAGGTGGGTGTGGAACTGCGCCCATGTCGAACCGATCCGGTCCCGGTCTCGCTCGCTGACCTCGACCTCCGAGCCGTACACCTCGAGCAGCAGGTCCGCCATGAGATTGTTCAGGTAGTCAGCTGTGATCGCTCCGCCGCGCTCAACCTGTTCATGGATCTCAAGCTCGAGGCGGGCGAGTGACGGCATGATGAAGAAGTAGCGATAGAAGTTGGACATCGCCTCTTCGATAACTGCGATCTGGAAGGCGGGGTCCGTCTTCGTTGCTAGCAGGTGGCGCCGCGTCAGCGCCTGATGCATGTTCGAGGCGACCTCCGCCTGGAACAGTCCGTAGTTCGCATAAACGTACGGCTGCGCATGCCACGCGTGATACGAGTGCATCGAATGCCCGAGCTCATGCGCCAGCGTGCTCATCGAGAAGATGTCGTCGTTGTAGCTCATGAAGATGAATGGCTTGGTGTCCACCGCGCCGCTCGAGAAAGCGCCCATGCGCTTGCCCTTGTTGGGATAGATGTCGACCCAGCGGTCTTCGAGAGCGCCTTTGCGCATGATCGCGACGTATTCCTCGCCGAGTGGCGCCACGCCTTGCGAGATCCATTCCACCGCTTCTTCGTAGGGCACCTCAAGGGTGCTTGCGCCCAGCTGCGCGCGCAGGTCGTACGGCTTCAATACCTCGAGGCCGAGCATCCGCCGGCGGATGCCCCAGTAGCGATGCCAGGTGCCGACGTTGTCGCGGAAGGTCTTCACAACGTTGTGGAACACCTCGACGGGGATGAACCCGGGCTCGAGCGCGGCCTCGAGAGAGGACGCGTGCCCGCGCGCGCGTGCGAAAAATACGTCGCGTTTCACAGCCCCGGACAGGCTGGCCGCCATCGCGTGCTGCATCCTGAGATGCTCGTCGGCGTAGCTCTCGAAAGCCGTACGCCGGACTTCGCGGTCTGCACTCGTGAGGAGCGCAGCGATGGTGCCCTGCGCCACCTCATGCAGCTGGCCGTCTGCTCCAACCGCGGGAGCGAACTTGAGGTCGGTGTTGGCCAGCACGCTGTGGACTGAAAGCGCCGTCGCCAGGGGATCCGTAACCTGCGACAAGAGCGCCTCCACCTCGGCGCTCCGGATGCGGGTCTCCAGCCTCTCGAGACGGTCGAAGAAGTGGCGAAGGTGGGAAAGGCGCGGCGATGACCTCACCCACTCGCGGAGCTTGGGGAGGCCGATCGAGAGCATCTCCGGGACCGCGAACGCGGCAGCGCCGCCGAGCTGAGCGGCGACGCTGCGGGCGCGATCGACCTTGGCCGCGGCCGCCTGGTCACCCACGTCGACCGAGTAGGCCATCGTGCTGTAGACGATTACCTTGGCCATCAGCCGGCGAGCCCGCTCGCTGACCTCGAGCCAGTCCGCGAGGGAATCCGGTGAGTCGCCGAGGTGACCCTTGAACTCCTCAAGGTCGGGGATTCGGGACAGGATCGCCTGGACCGCCTCCTCCCAATCCGACGCTTCCGGAAACACGCTTTCGCGGTTCCAGGTGAAACGCTGGTCTACTTGAGCTCGAGCAGGGAGCGGTCGCGCCACGAAGGATTAGTAGCATGGGTCCGATGCCACGCGCCGAGTCGAACGGGATCGAGCTCGAGTACCAGACCTTCGGCGAGCGTGGGGCAGCCCCGCTGCTGCTCATCGGAGGCCTCGGCACCCAGATGATCAGCTGGGACGAGGAGTTCTGCGAGCTCCTGACGGGGCGGGGCTTTTGGGTCGTCCGCTTCGACAACCGGGACGCGGGGCTGTCGACATGGATGGACGGCGGCGGCGAATACGGCCTGGACGACATGGCGGCGGATGCCGCCGGGTTGCTCGATGTCTTGGGCGTAAGCGCGGCGCACGTTGTGGGCGCGTCGATGGGCGGCTTCATCGCCCAGCTCCTGGCGCTGAACCATCCAGATCACGTGCTGACCCTGACATCGATCATGTCCGGACCAAACGGCGACGACCAGGTGCGGCCCACGGCCGAAGCGACTGCGGTGTTGCTCGCGCCCGCGCCCGGCACGCGCGAGGAACGGATCGAGCTCGGCGTGTGGGCGAAGCAGAAGCTGCTGGGGCCCGCAGACCCCTTCGACGCGGAGTACGAGCGACACCGCGTGACCGTGGCCGTCGACCGCGCGTACCACCCGGCAGGGTTCGTCCGCCAGCTTCAGGCGATCTCGTCGGCGCCCAGCCGGCTGTCAAGGCTGCGCTCCCTCCGCATCCCTACGCTGGTCGTCCACGGCGACGCCGACATCCTGGTGCCGGTCGAGAACGGCCGTCGCGTCGCGGCCGCCGTGCCAGGATCTCGCCTCCTCGAGATCGAAGGCATGGGGCACGATGTTCCGAGGAGGGTCTGGACGCGAGTCGCGGATGCGATCGCTCAGCTGGCACGTGAGGCGAGCCCCGCTTGTTGAACGGGCTCAACCCGGCAATCGATTTCCTCGCGGGTCTGGCGTCGTTCGTCTCTCCGTGCGTGCTGCCGCTCGTGCCTGCTTATTTGGCGTACCTCGGAGCGAGGACTGGCGAAAGGGTGGCGGTGACTCCTGGCGGCACCGTGTCGACGTCGTCGCCTTCCATTGCGGTGGCCGGTGCCGGATTCGTGGCGGGCCTGTCCCTGGTTTTCGTGCTCTTCTTCTATGTCTTCTCGCTGGCGGTGCAGCCGATCCGCGCGTACGTCCCGATCGTGGCCGGGCTCTTCGTCCTCGTGATGGCGGCCCATGTCGCAGGTCTGATCCGCATCCCGTTCCTGTCCGGCGAGTACAGGCTGATGAAGACTGCCCCTCAAGGTGGGGGCGCCTTCGGCGGCTTCCTGCTCGGCATGGGTTTTGCGAGCGGCTGGACTCCATGCATCGGCGTCACGCTCGGTGCCGTGCTGAGCTCAGCCGTGTCCGCCGGAACTACGGCTCAGGGCCTGAGCCTGATGATCGCCTACTGCCTTGGACTGGGCCTGCCTTTCATGGTTCTGGCGTTCGCCCTTGAAGGCGCTCGGCCCTTGATCCGTTTCGTGAACGAACATCGGCGTGCCATCGACCTCGCATCCGCGGGGGTGCTCGTCGTCATGGGCTTGCTGCTTCTGACCAACAGGTTGACCTGGCTTTCCGCTGGGCTCGTGCAGCTGATTCCAACGTGGCCGTCGCCGTCACTCTGAGGAACGGTCACCGCCCGAGCGTTTTCAGCCACTCCTCCTCGGCGTCACGCAGCCGGGCGGCCAGCTTGATCACCGTCTTCTGAACCTGCGAGGCGCGCTCGTAATCGGTCTCCCCGACCGCGTTCGCGAGGTCGTGGCGGGCGAGCCCGAGCTGGCGGCGTAGCTTCAGCACGGCATCGGGCGGGTTCAGCATCTCTTTCGCGAGCTTGTCGACATCGAGCCCCCGCGCCCGAAGGAGCGATGCAATGTGCGGCGTGGCGAGCAGCCGATGCAACGTCTCGACGTCCGAACCCGGAGGCGGAACCTGCCGGAAACCAGCCACCGTACGCATCTCCTGCAACCGCATCCGTGCCGGGAGCGGAAACCGCGGCTTCAGCTGCGGCCGTCTTCCCCGCCCGCTCGGTTCGATCTTCCAGTGCGCTTCGAGTGCCGCGACCACTTTCTGCGCGGTCGCGCCCATGTCCTCAAGCACATGCGCGGCGATGCCCTCGCCTTCCATGACCAAGGCCATGAGAAGGTGCCCGCTGTCGACGCGCTCATGCCCCATCCGGCGCGCTTCTTCGAATGCGATCTCGATGACCATCTTGACCCGCGAGGTCGGAATGATCTGCTGGATGACGATTCGCTCCGTTCGTCCGATCACCGTCGCGATCGTGCGGCGCACAGTGTCGATGTCCACCAACAACCCCCGCAATACCTCTGGGGCGGGACCCTTGGGAAGTCGCATCAACCCGAGCAAGAGATGCTCGGTCCCGATGTAGGAATGGTGAGAGCGCTCGGCCTCCTCCTGGGCGTAGCTCAGCGACTGCTGAGCGTCCTGAGCGAACCTCTCGAACGGATACACGGCTGCGCGCCCAGTGTGCCGCACCGGCTGTTAAGAACACTTGTTTGCAGCATTGGAAGTCGTCAAACTGGATCGCGTGGGGCAGGTTCTCGACCTCTTTTCACCGCCCGTCCGCGACTGGTTCTTCGCGACCTTCGCCGATCCGACCCCGGTCCAGGAGCGCGGCTGGGCCGAGGTGGCAGCCGGCCACCATGTGCTGATGGCCGCGCCTACAGGAAGCGGCAAAACGCTTGCTGCCTTCCTGTACTGCCTCGACCGCCTGTCCTCAGAGCCGATGCCGGCCGAGGCCGAGCGGTGCCGCGTCCTCTATGTGTCGCCGCTGAAAGCACTCGCCCATGACGTCGACCGGAACCTGCGCTCGCCGCTGGTGGGCATCCACCACCAGATGGAGAGCCTGGGGATCAAGCCTCCCGACATCTCCGTTGCGATCCGGACCGGCGACACGCCCGCCGACGTGCGGCGCTCGATGGAGCGTCACCCCCCCGACATCCTCATCACCACGCCCGAGTCCCTGTTTCTCCTCCTGACCAGCGCTGCGCGCAAGATCCTGGCGTCCGTCCGCTGGCTCATCGTCGACGAGATCCACTCTGTGGCCGCGACCAAGCGCGGCAGCCACCTCGCATTGAGCCTGGAGCGGCTGTGCGAGCTGACGCGAGTCGAGCCGCAGCGGATCGGCCTTTCCGCCACGCAGAGGCCCCTCGAAGAGGTTGGCCGGTTCCTGGGCGGGGCGGGCCGCGACGTGTCGATCGTCGACGCCGGGCGGCTCAAAACGATGGAGGTGAGGGTCGAGGTCCCGGTGGAGGACATGACCCGGCTGACCGCTGAGGACGAGGACAGCGCCAGGGGCATGAACAGCATCTGGCCGGCGATCTATCCGCGCCTGCTCGAGCTCATTCGCGGGCACCGCTCGACAATCGTCTTCGTCAACTCGAGGCGGTTGGCCGAGCGCATCGCAGCGCGTGTCAACGAGCTCGCCGAAGAGGACCTGGTTCGCGCGCACCACGGATCGATCGCACGCGAGCAGCGCCTTCTCATCGAGGACGAGCTCAAGGCAGGTCGCCTGCGCGGTCTTGTCGCCACCTCGACCCTCGAGCTCGGCATCGACATGGGGGCGGTCGACCTGGTGCTGCAGATCGAAGCACCTCCCAGCGTTGCCGCGGGCATTCAGCGCGTGGGCCGGGCCGGGCATTCGGTCGGCGAGGTGTCGCGAGGCGTCTTCATTCCCAAGTTTCGCGGTGACCTGCTCGAGTCCGCCGCGGTAGTCGAGGGCATGCTCGAAGGGCGCATCGAGTCGACCGTCGTCCCCCGCAAGCCGCTCGATGTCCTCGCGCAGCAGGTCGTCGCGATGTGTGCGATGGACGAGTGGGAGATTGAAAAGCTGGGGCGGGTGGTCCGCCGCGCGTATCCGTACAGCGACCTCGGCCCGCGCGCCTTCGAGTCCGTTCTGGACATGTTGAGCGGACGTTATCCCTCCGACCAGTTCGTCGAGCTGCGGCCCCGCATCGTGTGGGACCGGGTCGCGGGCAAGGTGCGGGGGCGCGCGGGTGCGCAGCGGCTCGCCGTCACGAATCCTGGCACGATCCCCGACCGCGGCCTTTTCACGGTCAACCTCGCCGACGACGGCCGGCGCGTCGGTGAGCTGGACGAGGAGATGGTTTACGAGACGCGGGTGGGCGAGACGTTTGTCCTCGGCGCCTCAACCTGGCGAATCGTCGACATCACGCCTTCACAGGTCATCGTCACGCCCGCGCCCGGCGAACCGGGAAAAATTGCGTTCTGGAAGGCAGACGCGCCGAGCCGTCCGGTAGAGCTGGGGGCCGCCCTGGGCAAGATGGTGCGCGAGCTGCGCGCTCTCGATCCCGATGCTGCGGCAAAGCGGCTGCGCGAGCGCGCCGGCTTCGACGACCTCGCAATCAAGAACCTCCTCGCTTACCTCGACGACCAGGCGGCCGCAACCGGCGCCGTGCCCGATGACCGCACAATGGTGGTCGAGCGCTTTCGCGATGAGGTCGGCGACTGGCGCGTCTGCCTGCATACGCCGTTTGGTGGCCGCGTGCATGCTCCGCTCGCCATGGCCCTCGAGGCGCACCTGCGGGAAAAGCTTGGAGTCGATGCGCGGTCGCTTTGGACCGACGACGGCATCGCGATGCACCTGCCCGAGGTCGAGGCGCCACCGGCGCTTGATGAGCTTATCCTCGACCCGGAGGAGGTTCAGGCGCTGGTGTCGGCGCAGCTGCCGGCGTCGGCGCTGTTCGCAGCGCGATTCAGGGACAACGCCGCGCGATCGCTTCTTCTGCCCA
>VBII01000199.1:467-21650 GCA_005887735.1 Chloroflexota bacterium | reverse complement strand
GCGGTTACGGTGAGACTCCGCTTCAGATGGCGACAGGTGCATCGGTGCTCGCGGCGCAGGGAATTCTGCGCCAGCCATACGCGATCAGTGTCGTCACCAAGGGCGACAACCTGATGTACGTGTATCAGTACGACCCGGGCAAGCAGGTGGTCGATCCACGGGTCGCGTACATCATGGAGCAGATCATGTCGAACGACAACAACCGCGCCATGATCTTCGGCCGCAACTCGCTGCTCACACTTCCCGGACGGCGTGTTGGGGTAAAGACCGGAACATCCGACTCGTTTGCGGATGCCTGGACCGTCGGCTACACACCACACCTGGTCGCTGCGGTTTGGGGCGGCAACGCCAACTGGACCGTCAAGATGACGAACAACTCGGACAGCTATTACATCGCCGCGCCGATGTGGCATCCCTTCATGCAGATGGCGCTCGACTCGCTTGGATTGGGCGACGAGTGGTACTCGGAGCCGGCCGGACTGGTCAACCAGAGCTGTCACGGGCAGACCGCCTACTACATGCCTGGCACCCACTGCTAGGAGAAGGTGACCGCAGACCGATGCAGGCCAGGTTCGACAAGGCGGGCAGGAGGCTTCCCGACACCGGGCACGGCTGTGGCTGCCAGCTCTGCGCGGACTCGAATGCGCCGCGTTACGAGCGCCGCGAGGACCCCGAACGCGAGCCGCGAGTGTGGAGTCCGCTGCGGAGACGCGTCGTCCGGATGTTCCAGAGAGCGGCCGCCGGCTGAGCCGGCGGCCTAGATTCTCCTTGCCGTCAGCCTTCTACCGCGAAGCTCGCGGCGCCGTCGTCGAGGGCCGCCTGCGGTCCGTACGAATGCTTCAGCATCACGCGCAGCCGCTCCTTCGCCACGGCCAGCCTCGAGGCCACCGTGCGCTCAGGAATGCCGAGGGCCTGCGCGATCGCGCGGTTGGTGTAGCCGTGGTAGTGGCGCAGCACGATGGCCGCGGCCTGCTTCGGCGGAAGCTTGGAGAGGGCGATGGCGAGGTCGCGGTGTTCGACGACCTCTTGCGGGTCGGGCGCGAGGCCCGGCCGGCCCAGCCGGCGAATCACCTCACCGACCTCGCGGAGGCGCATTTTTCGCTGGTACGAAACCGCGGCGTTGATTGCGATGCGGTGGACCCACGCCTCGGCCGGCGCGATCGGCTGCCATGTCGACCACTTCTTGTACGCGCGCTCGAACGCGTCCTGGGCGCAGTCCTCGGCCGCGGCCCTGTCGCCAAGCATCCCGGTCAAGGTGCCCAGGATCTTGCCGTAAGAAGCCTGGTAGAGACGCTCAAAGTCCGCTTCGTTGCCGGCCTGGTAGCTCGTCGTTGGCTGTTTCGTCTCGCCGGTGCTCGCAGAGATCGGCTCTGCCATGGTTTTGCTTCAACCCCCTTGGTTCGGTGAGCTCACGCTCAACCTCGGCCTAACTCTCCGCCTCAGGGGGTATTTGGGTCGCCGTACCGATGGTCGGATTTTGGCTAACTCAGTTGCAGTAGCAGGTGTCGGCGCGCCCCGCGACGTTTTCAAAAGAGATGAATCCTGGGGCAGACTCAGGCGGAACGTACGCGGTGGACGTGCTGGCAACCCTGGCCAGCGGTCTCAGCGTGGATGCGACCGAGAGCGGCAGAAAGGCGCTCGAGGTCGTCCGTGAACGCTCGCCTGAGCTGATCGCGATCGGCGAGCAAACCGGCGAAGACCTCGTCACGACATCGGCGGGGTTCATCGACATGATGCTCGCCGCGCTGCGCAACGACGTCGAGCTGCCGTGGCCGGACTTCGAGCAGCGATCGCGCGATTACGGCCGGCTCCGCGCGGCGCAGGGACTGCCGCTTGAGCTGCTGATCGACGTGCTCGCCGTCTACCGGCGCGCGACGATCGAGCTCATCTCGCGGCCGATCCAGGGCAAGCCGCACTACGACGAGATCATCGCCATCGCGCAAGGCCGGCTCGAGAACGTGACTGAGCGCCTGACCACTGCGATCGCGCGCGGCTACCTGGAACACATCGACGAGGAGCACCGAGCACGCGAGAGTGAGATGTACGGACTCGCCGCGATCGTGAGCGCGATGGGACGCTCGCTCGACGTTGGCGAGACGGCGGAGGTCGCGCTGATCGAGGCCCTCGCCGCCCTTCGACTGAGCACAGGTGCGTTGTGGTTGCGCGAGCGGTCTTCTTACAAGCTGATCCACACGGTGGGTCTCGACGGCGACCAGGTCGATGACTTCGCGCGCCAGGTCGGCCCACATGTCAAGGCTTCGGCGTCGGCCGTTGGCAGGGCGGAGTCGCAGGTGGACCGCATCTCCGGCCGGGAGTGGAACGCGCTGCGGGCGCAACTTCGGGTGCGGGGCAGGACCGTTGGAATGCTGACCGTGGCGACCATGGTCGATCGGGTGTTCGGCGCATCCGACCTGCTTTTCATGGCGGCCGTCGCCGACCAGGTGGCAATCGCGATCGACCGCGCGCGCCAGTTCGCCAGCGAGGCCCGCACCGACCATCTGACCGGCCTTGCGAACCGCCGTGAGTTCGAGCGGGTCATGGAGCGAGAGGTCGCTCTTGCGGAGCGGCACAATCGGCGGCTTTCGCTGATGATGATCGACCTCGACAACCTCAAGCGGATCAATGACAGGCTTGGACACAGCGCAGGCGACGGAGCGCTCCGGCTCGTCGCGCAGCAGTTGCAGCGTGTGGTGCGGGCATCCGATGTGTGCGCTCGTGTGGGTGGCGACGAGTTCGCGGTCGCGATGCCCGAGACCGACCTGGACCGGGCTCGCGATGTCGCCCTTCGCCTGCGCCGCGCCGTCGACCAGGCGGCGTTGAGCATGCGAGCGCCCGAGCATGTGGACGTCAGCCTTGGCATCGCCGCATGGCGACCCGGCCAGGACTGGCAGGCGATCTACCAGGCCGCCGACAGCGATCTGTATGAGGACAAGCGACGGCGCAAGACGGTGCGGCGCTGGCAGCAGGAGGACAAACCGACGATTCGGATCCTGGGGCGGGGCAGCGGCCGGCGGAAGGTGTCGGGTGCGTAGTCAGGGTTCGGGTCTGCCCCTCCCCCCTTCGTGACTTCCCTTTTGGTCTTTATTCCACCAGGGCTAGTTCGCGTGCTTTGACGATTGCTTCTAGTTTTGAGTGCACTCCCAGCTTGCTGCCCAGGCTCCGGATGTGCGTGCGCACGGTCGTGTAGCTGATCCCGAGCCGGCTCGCGATCTCGCGACTCGACGTGCCCTCCGCCATGAGGCGAAGGACCTCCTTCTCGCGAGGGGTCAGCCGATCGAGCTGCGCTTCGACCTCCCGGCGGTTGTTGAGCAGCTGCGCGATGGAACGCGGCGTGAATAGAGTGCCTCCCTGCGCGACCTTACGAATCGCGTCGACCACCTCCTGCGCCGCCCTGGACTTGTGGATGAACGCACTGGCGCCCGCCTCGAGCGCGGCGAAGCGCGCGGCGTCGCTGTCCTCGCGGGTCAGGAAGATGAGCTTGGTCTCTGGTCGCAGCTGGCGGATGCCCGTCGCGGCGTCCGCGCCGGTCCCATCGGTCAACCGAAAGTCGATCAATACGAGATCGGGCTTGAGCTCCGCGGCACGAGCGATCGACTCCGAGACCGAACCTGTGTGCCCGATCACCGTCATGTCGTCCTGGTCGTTGATGAGCGCCGCGAGCCCCTCCGCCACCACCTGGTGGTCCTCGACGATGAGCACGCGAGTCGTTTCGCTCTTCATTCCTGGCGCCACTCTACAGAGGCATCCAGAACTCGACGGTCGTGCCGAGTCCAGGCTCGCTTTCAATCTTGTTCCATCCCCCCGCGAGGAGGGCCCGTTCGTGGAGCGCGAGCAGACCTAGATGGCCGGGCAGGCGATCCCGCTCCGCGACCACGAAGCCACGGCCATTGTCTTGCACGATCCCGCGGACGCCGCCGTCATCGACCTTCAGCGAGACACGCACCAGGGTGGCGGAAGCGTGCTTCTCGACGTTGGTCAGCGCTTCGGTGAGCTGTCGAAATAGCATCGAACGGTCGTCATATGAGAGGTCGTTCGGGATATCGACCTCGACCTCGACCTCGGCTCCCGAGAGCGACTTCAGCATCTGGACGCGATCGCGAATGGTCTCGACGAACCCGCCCGGGACCTCGAGCGCGGGTGGCCGAACCTCGAAGAGCAGCCTGCGCAGCGCTTCCTCTGTCTGAGCCAGCATCACCTGCGCCTGGGCGAGCAGCTCCCCGGCATCCCCGTTGGGCTCACGCAGCCGTTGTAGCTGCAGCTCGACAGCCGTCAGCCTCTGGAGCGCGTCGTCATGCAGGTCGCCCGCAAAGCGCTTGCGCGCCTTGTCGACCGCGGTCGACACGTTCTTGAGCAGCATCTGTCGCGCGGCATCCACCTTCTGGAGGCGCTCCACGGTTTTCTTCAAGTCAGTGTCCGCGTACTTCAGCTGCCAGACGAGGCCTGCCGCAAGACCTGCTTTCTGCAGGACCCAGGCGTCCTCGCGTGAGAAACCTTCGCGACGTCGCGAGTCATAGGCCGCGACGAGGCCGAGCCGCTGGTCACCCGCTCGCCACGGCACGGCGATCGCGTTGTCGACGTTGAGAACGTCGAGCACGTAGCGAAAGTCCCCTGAGTCATCGGCGCGTGAGGCCCT
Source organism: Chloroflexota bacterium (assembly GCA_005887735.1). GTDB lineage: Bacteria > Chloroflexota > Dormibacteria > Dormibacterales > Dormibacteraceae > 40CM-4-65-16. Next base: position 17,017 of record VBII01000199.1, on the reverse strand, counting down.
GAGCATCAAGTCGTGGAAGACCACGCGGCTCGCCGGGTCATCGCGGTCCGGCCCGCACGGCACCGGTTGCAGGCCGGCGAGAAAACCTTCATCGATGCCGTGACCTCCGGGGATCGGAAACAGCATGCCCTCATCGCTCTGTTCCCAGAAGACCACTCGACGAGCCCCGACCAGCTCCGCGATGCTTCGAGTGAGGCGGCGGTAGAAGTCGGCGAGGCCGTCGTCGGTCCGGGCATGGCGCGAAACCGCAAGCAGTGCCTGGACCGCCGCTTCATGTGCGTGCTCGACGCGTTCCGCGCTCCGGGCCCGCTCCTCGTTGATGAGCCGCTGCCGCTCGCTGCGGTCAAGGTCGGCCCGGAGGTTGACCAGGGTGTCGATCATCTCCTGGCGCCGCTCCTGGAGCTGAGCCAGGGCGATCGCCGACGCGACTTGATGGGCGAAGATCTCAAAGGTCTGCTGCTGTACTGCCGTGTACCCCGTCTGGCTTGCGACTCCGAAGATGCCGACCGAGCGGCCACCCACCTCCAACGCTTGAGCGCAGGTCGAGCGAATGCCAGGCGCAACGCCGTCGGTCATCCCGCTCCATGTCGCGTTTGCCACCGGACCCGACAATGCCGCCGCCGCGGCGAAGATTCTCTCGACCTCGTCCTCGGGCAGCCTCTGGGTAGGATCGCTGGCCATCGTGTAGACCCGCTTGCCATCGACGCCCTCCTCGGCCAGGGCCAGGAAGGCAACCGTCGAGCGCGTGAGGGCGATGGCGAGGCGGAGCGCGTGCTCGGCTACCTCGGGCACTGTATTGACGCCGGCCAGTTCCGCGGAAGCGTTCTGGAACGACTCGAGAACATCGCCGTGACCGGCCGCGGCGCCGACGGTTTCCAACAGCCTTCCCCCTTGCGCCCGAGAGTGCGCCTAACAGGATTTTACTTCCATGCTCCGCGGGCGGGTGAAGCCCTCCTCACACGTACGCACGAGTACTGCGAGCCCCGGGCCGCGTTGATCAATCGAGGGGGCTCGCACTGGCTGCTTCAGTGGAGCTCCTCAGGATGGGGAGAGGGTGGTCATGCAAGCAATCCAGCGATCTCCAGTCCGGCGGTACTCGGCGATGCGGCGGCGTTCTCTAATCGCCATGGTTGCGCGGCGAGCCCTCAAGCGAATGAACGGCTCGGCGAGCATCGTTCTGGTCAGGCCTTTCGTGGTCATGGCGGCCAGGGTTCTCGGTCCTGGCCCGACCCGGCTGCGGCTCGTCAAGCTGGCGCACAACCTGGGCCAGAACGGCTTTGTCGCGGCATCCACCGCCTCCCAGCAGATTGAGTACGATGAGACCCAGGGACCGGCTGCTCAGCCCACCAGGCGCGCGGCGTAGGCTGGTCTTAGGGGCGTTCGCGTCGCCTTCGGGCGGCTCGATTCGGAAAAATGTGTGGGTCTCAAGTAGTCCTGTTGTGGGAGGCGTTTCTGCTACAGATGAACGACTTCGATCAGATCCTGGAACTCAAGGTGCGCCAGATGCTCGACCCGGTGGTGGCCAGCCCCCCTCCCGCCCGAGGACGGCGGGACAAGAGGTTGCGTAGGCCCATCCTGGCGGTTGAACCGGTCTCGCTAGAGGCCGTGCCGATAGCGGTCCCGGTCGCCAGCGCGCCGCAGCTCTAAACCAGAACCCCTTCCTTCCTCTCGCGAGGCCGGGTCGCAAGGCTCGGCCTCTCTAGCTCCCGTCGCGTGACCGGGCATTGGTTACTGTTGGAGCAGCGTGAGCTCTCGCACCTCGACGATCAAGTTCGCCGTGAGCCAAATTCCGGAGCGCCTGCCGGCCGCGGAGCGGGAGCGCAGGCTTGCGAACCCGGGTTTCGGCCGGATCTTCACAGAGCACATGGTTCGGATCCACTGGGACTCCGAGCACGGTTGGCACGACGCCGAGCTGAAGCCCTACGCGCCGCTCTCGCTCGACCCCGGCACCTCGGTGCTTCACTACGCGCAAGCCGTGTTCGAAGGCCTGAAGGCGTTCCGCCAGGCCGACGGCGGTGTCGCCGCTTTCCGCGCTGATGCCCACGCGGCGCGCTTTCGCAACTCTGCCCGCAGGCTGGCGCTTCCGGAGCTTCCTGACGAGACCTTTCTCGAGGCCATCGACGTGCTGCTCGCGGCGGACCACGGATGGGTCCCGTCCGCGGCCGAGCACAGCCTGTACCTCCGACCTCTCATGTTCGCGAGCGAGGTCAGCCTCTCCGTCCATCCCTCCAGCGAAGTCACCTTTCTTCTGATCGCATCGCCGTCGGGCTCGTACTTTCCGCGCGGCGTCAAGCCGGTGACGGTGTGGCTTTCGGAAGAGTTCAGCCGCGCCGCGCCGGGCGGCACGGGCGCAGCGAAGACCGGCGGCAACTACGCGGGCGGGCTGCTCGCCCAGGCGGAGGCCGCAGAGCAGGGATGCGACCAGGTCGTGTGGCTGGACTCCACCGAGCACCGCTGGGTGGAGGAGATGGGAGGCATGAACCTCTTCTTCGTCTTCGGAAGCGGCTCTGACGCGCGCTTGATGACGCCGGCCCTGACGGGAACGCTCCTGCCAGGAATCACGCGCGACTCTCTTTTGGTGCTGGGGCGTGACCTCGGCTACGCAGTCGAGGAGGGACGGATCAGCGTGGAGGACTGGCGAGCCGCCTGTGAGGACGGATCTCTGACCGAGGTCTTCGCATGCGGAACGGCGGCCGTCATCACGCCGGTGGCGGCGGTCAAGTCGGCCCGTGGGGCGTGGAAGGTGGGGGACGGCGGAGCCGGCGAGGTCAGCATGCGGCTGCGCAAGGAGCTGGTCGACATTCAGCGCGGCACCGCGCCCGACCGGCACGGCTGGCTTCACCCTGCCCGCGTATCGTCTAAGAGCTGATGTCGCGCGTGGTCATCGTCGGGGGCGGAGGTACAGGCGACGCCGCCGCATTCGCCCTGCGCAAGCGTGGCTTCGACGGCGAGATCGTCATCCTCAGCGCCGACCACGACCGGCCGTACGACCGCCCCTATCTCTCCAAGGAGTTCCTGCGCGGCGAGGTCGATGTCCCAAAAGTGTTTCTGCACGACGAGGCGGACTATTCAAAAGAACGCATCGAGCTGCGTCTCGAGCAGCGTGTGACCGGCGGTTCTTTGCGCGAGCGCCGGCTCACGATGTCCGGGGCCGATGCCATCGGCTTCGACGTGCTGGTGCTCGGGTTGGGCGGAACCCCACGTCTCCTGCCCCAGGTGCCGAGCGCTGAAAACGTCCGGACGCTTCGCTCGCTTCACGACAGCCACGACCTGCGCGCGGCGCTGCGCCGATCGAACCGGCTGCTCCTGGTCGGGGCCGGGTTCATCGGCGCAGAGGTTGCAGCCTCCGCGCGACAGCTGGGCAAGGATGTGTTGATCACCGAGGCGCTGCCGGTTCCGCTGCAACGGGCATTAGGGGATGAGGTTGGTCAGGTGTACGCGCAGATCCATCGCAGCCACGGCGTCGATCTCCGCACGGGCACTTCCGTCCGGGAGTGGCACACGAGCGCCGGTCAAGTTGTTGGCGTGACGTTGTCGGACGGAAAGCGGGAAGAGGTGGATCTGGTGCTGGTCGCCATCGGCATCGAGCCAAACCTCGATCTGCCGCAAGCGCTCGGCCTGCCCATAGAGGGCGGCGGCGTTCGCGTCGACCAGGCGCTGAGGGCCGCCCAAGACGTCTTCGTCGGCGGCGACATCGCCTTCCACCATCACCCCGTCCTTGGGCGCTCGATCCGCGTCGAGCACTGGGAGGTGGCGAAGGGGCAGGGCCGCGGGATCGCGGCGAGCATCAGCGGTGGGGATACGCCCTACACCAAGCTGCCGTATTTCTGGTCGGACCAGTACGACGTCAGCCTCGAATACCGGGGACATGCCTCAGGCGAAGATACGGCCGTGTGGCGGGGCGACCGCGACGCGTTGAAGTTCTCGGTGTTCTACCTGCGCAACGACACGGTCGAGGCTGTGCTGTCGATGAACGACGCCAAAACCAACGAGGCGGGTGGCAAGCTGATCGAGAGCCGGCGTCGCGTCAACGCGGCTTCCCTCGCAGATTCGGCGATCGAGATCACGGAGCTCTTGGGGGCACCGGCGTCCTAGCCAGGTTCCTGGCCGCCCCTCCGGCCCGCTAGGCGACCGGCTGGTTTTCCTCCGGCAGCAGCCACGGCAGCGCTTCGGCCAGCGGTCGCATGAGGGTGGCCTGCTGTTCTTTGCCGATGAGGTTTCCGGCGACCAGGCCCAGAGCGGCCGCGAACGCCGCGTCCTCTGCTTTGTGCCCGATGTCCCCGTGCTCGGCCTTCCAGCTGACGAGCGCCCCGCCTGATTCGGTCAGGCCGAACAGGTTGCGCCGGACCTCGTCCCACGCGGGGCCCCGCCCATCCGATTCGATGGCGTGGACGGCCGCCTTCTCGGCGGCGTGGATTGCATCCAGTCCGTGAAGCCGTGCGTGGCGGTCCCAGCCCTGAGCGGCACGCTCGACCCCGGCAGGCGACAGCACCCGAACGTCGTCGATCAAACGCGACAGCGTTCGCTGATGCTCGGGGAATCCATAGCCCTCGGCGTCGACGCTCATCGTGACTAGGCTAGCGCAACCACGCGGGTACCCAGCCGAACCGACCGAGCGCGAATGGACCCGGCCCCGAGATGATGATCTGCGCGTTGGCGATGACGGCGAGGTAGTAGAGCCATCGGAATCCATCGTCGTTGGCGGCGAACGCGACCGTGAGCGCGAGGTTCGCGGCGAGCAGAAAGCCAAGTATTCCGGCCCACCGGGAGGCCAGGCCGACAATCAAAAGCACCGCCACGACGGTCTCGCCCACCGCCTGCGCCAGCGCGAACGGCAGCCAGTTCGGCACCACCACCGAGGTGAGCAGTTCGTGCAGCCCGGGAATCGGATTTGCCTTCGCCGTGGCGACCATCAGTGAGTGCATCCACCCGACGCCCTGCCACTTCTGGCTCGCGAAATAAAGCCAGTAGATCCCGACCACGATTCGGAACACGCTCGGCCAGGCCCCCTGCACGTTCAGGCGATGGTATCTACTTCAGAGCGCGAAGCATTGGGTCGGTGGCGAACTGGAAAGCTCGCGCCGCGGGCCGCATGTGCATCCGGATCAGCCGGTGCTGGATGGCGCCCTTCAAAATCGCCGCGCGGAGCTTGTGCTCCGAGAAATCTGTATTGAAGAGCAGGCGATTGTGCCGCACCTTGTGCCACTCGCCGTGCAGGCGGCGCTCACGCACGCGCTCGTAGAAGCCTGTGCCCGGCAGCGGATACGCGATCGTGTAGCTGACATAGTCGAGCGGAAGGCTGCTCGAAAAGTTGATGCTCCGGATCAGAGAGTCCGTCGTCTCGCCGATGTACCCGACCATGAAAAATCCCGCAGCCTTGATTCCAGCTGCGACGCACGCCTCGACCGCGGCGCGAGCCTGGTCTGGCGTGATGCCCTTCTTCATCTCCTTCAGCACGCGCTCATCGCCCGACTCGATGCCGAAGAAGATCCGCTTGCAGCCGGCGCGGTGCATCTGCTCGAAAAGCTGCTGGTCGACATGCGTGACGCGGCTCAGACATTCCCATGTCAGCGGCAGGTGCGCATCCTCGATCGCCTTCGCGAGCTCGAACGTGCGCTTGTAGTTGAGGGTGAAAAGGTCGTCCGACATCCAGATGTGGTCGTAGCCGAGCTCAGCGATCTCGCGCATCTCGTCCACGACCGATTCGACCGGACGCGCGCTGAAGAGATCGCCAAAGACGGATTTGTGGCAGAAGTCGCAACGAAATGGACACCCTCGGGTCGACATCAAAGGCGTGGTGGCGTCCTTCCAGTGTTTGCGCCAGTAGCGTATGTACTCCCCGTTCGGTACGTCGTCGCGATATGGCAGCGGCAGATCCGACATGTCCTTGCTGCGTTGAAGCGCTGTGCTCTTGATCACTTCGCCATCGCGTTTGAAGGCGACCCCGGGGATCTCCTCGAAGCGCCTGTCGTCCAGGTGCTGCACGATCGAGACGATCGTCTGCTCGCCCTCGCCGACGGCGACGAGGTCGAAGTCGTCGACAAATGTCTCGGGCTCACCCGAGGGATATGGTCCACCGACGACCGTCAGCGCCTTGCCCCGGACCTGTGCGGCCAGTGAGAGTGCCTCGTCCTGCATCGTGATCATGCAGTAGATGCCGATCACCGAAGGGTGGAGCCGTTCGATCTCATCGAGGACCTCGCGCCGCTCCAGGAACGTGTGGTCGATATGACGCACGGTATAACCGGCTCGGCGCAGCGAAGCGCTCAGGTACATCAAGCCGAGCGAAGGCATGATCCAATGGCGCCCCTGCTTCGGCGCTCGCTGGGGATAGACGAGCACGACGTCAACTCGTTCGTTGCTCACTGCGCCTCCTTGACATTGATGCGATAGGCGGTGCCGGCGAATGGGCCGGCAAAGATGTAGTCGAGGCCTGTCCAGTCGAAATCGGGTGCGTTGAGCTCGCGTCCGCCATGCAGCGAAGCGCCCGCCAGCGAAGGCACCGACCACTCGACTCCGAGCGTGGAAGACCGAACTCGCGCCCAGCTGCCGGTCACCAGGACCCAGTTCCCGAACTGAGATCCTTTGAGCGTCGCCTGGTTTTCGGCAGCGAAGTCGTCGAAGGCGGAGGACTGCTCGTTTAGGATGCCGACCTCCGAATATCCCGGCGCCAGCCAGATCGCCTTCACCTTTACCGAGACGCCCATCCCATCGACCATGTAGGTGACCTCGATCGCCCCACGTGATTCGATGGGCGTGAATCGGTAACTGTGTGTCGCGTCGCCGCCGATCTCGTCGAGCTGGAATGTGCGCTGCCAGACGGCGCTGGACGGTGTGGACAGGTCGACGTCCGCGACCGTTCGCGAATACACCCAGCCGTCGGCGTAATGGGCGATCGGGACGCCGAATCCCATGCCTTCGCCGGTCGCGTGCCTGGAGTCGACCTGCAGCGCGAGGCCCTTGGCGAGGGGCGCGGTCTTGCCCTGAGCCGGCATGGGCGACAGCGCGACGTCCGACCCGGGATAGATCGACTGCAGCATCCGTGCCTGGCCGAGCCGGTAGGCGTAGACGGTCTTGCCTCCGCCGACCTGGTATGCGCTCTGTTCTCCCAGCGACTCAAAGGGCGGGGACGGCGACCCCCGCGCGAGATCGGGGAACAGCTCGGTCGCGCGGTAGTAGCTGATGTTCTCCACCACGACCACGTTGACTCGGTGGGAGCGCATCCACTCCATGGCCGCGGCACGATCGAATGGCAGCGACTGCGAGCCGGCGATCTCGGATGGCTGCTTTCCGCTGTAGTAAGCGGTGGCCGGAGAATCGGTTAGCAGCACTCCGGGCGCCCCGGCCGAAGCGCGGCCCGCCGCGACCAGACCCGCGTTGGCGTTGGCGAAGCTCCAGAAAACTGGAAGAAAAGCAACCGCAAGCATCGCGGTCGCACCGACGGCGATCAGCCTGACGACCCCGGCGTGCCTGTCGAGCGCAGCCGCCGCCAGCAGCGCCATGGCGGGCAGGGCCGGGTAGAGGTAGCGGTGGCTTCCGCTGAATACCCCGATCGCGACGAGCCCGAAGACGGCCGCGAGGTAGACGGCGGCAGGGACATAGACGAACCGCCACGCCGCGGTGGCGTGGGTGCGGAGGGCGGCCACCGCTCCGACCACCCCGAAAGCGAAGAGCGGGAGGGCGGCCAGGCCGAAAGTCGCGGCGAGCTCGCTCAGCCGGTCCATACCGCCGGCGGGCAGGCTGCCTCGCGCCGACGCGGACAAGACCTCGACCGCGCCCCGGGCCATTGAATGGCTGGCGGGGGCAAAGCCGAACTGCAGGAAAAGGAGCACGGCCAGGGAAGGGACCGCCCACACGACTGCTGTGGCGCGGGATCTGCCCCCGGCTCGCGACCGGATGATCTCGACCACGCCGAAAGCGGCCGCCGCCACGACCCATATCCACGCCTTGGTCGAGGTGACGCAGGCGAGTGCGGCGAGCAGCGCCGCGATCTTCATCCGCCCGCGCACTGCGGCGAGGGCGGACGCGGTCAGCAGCGCCGTGAGAAGCGGCTCGATGACGGCCGACCCGGAGGTGAACAGGTAGACCGGGTTCAGGACGAGGAGCGCCACCGCCAGCCGCGCCTGACGCACGTTGGGTGCGAGCGCGTACACGCAAGCCGCCGTCGCCGCGCCCAGCAGCGCGCTCATCGCCTTGAGAGCGCCGAGCTGTTGCAGCCCGAAGAGCTTGAGCACGCCTGCCGCCAGCACGTGGTAGGCGGGCAGCCAGGTGTCTTCCATGCCGAACAACGGATCGTGCAGGTGACCCGTGGCGGCAAAGTTCGCAGCGATGAGCCAGTGGCCGTATCCGTCCTCAAACGGCTCGGGCAGCTGGGCGCCGAGCAGCAGCAAGATCGCCGACAGGCCCAGCAGCCCGACCACGGGAGCCCCCGCCCGCATCCGCGACAGCGCGCGCCGCCCGAGACGGCGGAGCGTCAGCACCTCGAGGAAGTCGACGATGCTCAGCCCAGCCACGACCAGGAAGCCCAGCGCAAACATCGCGGCGTACACGGCGATGAGCGTCTGGCCGCTGGCGAGCGCGATGGGGACTAGGGCCAGCGAGATCGATCCCGCGGCGCCGTCGATCAGCGCGCGCGGGTCTCCCACGCGCACGTAAGCCTGGTCCCGCCACTCCTGACCTCGCTGCTCGATGCGGTGCTTGGGTGTGCGCACGAAGACGCCGCCCGGCCGCAGTGAACGGCTCAGCGCGATGAGGGTGTTGAGGGACATGCCCGCGCCGACCACCTGGCAAAGGAGGGACGGAATGCCTGACCACCACTTTCGGCCGCGTCTGGTCTGCGCTGCCATGAAGCCCAACCACGGCGCGACGCCGACCAGGATCGCGATCGCGGAGGAATCGGACAGGTACCAGGGCAGGCGCAGGCCTGCGGCCCCAAACGCCAGCAAGACCAATGGGTAGCAAGCGAGCTGGACGAGCATCACCGGCCCCACCCCGTAGGCGAGCAGGTGCACCGCCGCCTGGAACTTGACGGCGGCGCGGCTCCGGCCGCGCAGCACCGGACCCAATAGCCGGAACGCGGTCTGGAAGCTGCCGGTGGCCCAGCGCGACTGCTGGCGCCGGTAGGCATCGATCGAGACCGGCAGCTCTTCCGGCACGACAAGGTCTTCGACGTAAGCGGCCTTCCATCCGCGCAGCTGCGCGCGGTAGCTCAAGTCCAGGTCCTCGGTGAGCGTCCGCGCGCTCCATCCGCCCGCATCCTCGATCGCTGATCTCCGCCACACGCCCGCGGTCCCGGTGAAGTTGGTGAAGAACCCGCCTGCGGAACGCACGGCCTGCTCGACCAGGAAGTGAAAGTCGATTGCCATCGCCTGCAGGCGCGTGAAGAGCGAGTAACCCTCGTCGAGGTGGCCCCATCGCGCCTGCGCAAAGGCGACCGAAGGATCGTCGAAGGCACCCATGATCCGGCGCAGAAAGTCAGGCGGCGGCACGAAGTCGGCGTCGAAGATGGCGATGAACGGCGCGTGCGTCTCCTGGAGGCCGAAGGCCAGCGCCCCGGCCTTGAAGCCGGCCCGCGAACCGCGTCGCAGGTGGGCGATGCGGATTTGCCTTCGGCGCCAGTGCGCCGCTCGCCTGGCGATGATCTGCGTCGTCTCGTCGTCCGAGTCGTCGAGCACCTGAACTTCAAAGCGGTCATGCGACCAGTCGATCGCGCACACCGCGTCGATCACGCGCTCGGCGACGTATCGCTCATTGAAGATGGGGATCTGGATGCAGACCGTCGGCTCCTCCCCATTTATGGGGAGTTGGCGCGCAGCGCCGAAGGGAGTGACCCGCATCCGCAGCGCCCGAATCGTCAGGTAAAGGAGGTTCAGGCCAAATACGAAGAGCAGGACGCTGGTCGTCGCCAGGACGGAGACGGCGATGAGCCTGATCAACTGGGATCGAACAACGTGTACGGCCGCATGGTCGCGCGGACGAACGCCACCCGCGCCAGCGCGTCCGGTCGGTTGCGCCGCGTCCACTGCATGTAGCGCCACGCCGACTCGCCAAGCATCCGCGCGGGCCAATCGAGCACGGAGGGGTACAGCCCCTTCGGCACGCGACGTCGCGGGGTGTCGATCAGAAGCGGCGCAGACCGCCGCGCGAGCTGAGGGAAGTGATCGAGCAGAATCGGGTTCGCGTCGATCACGCCACGGATAGCTTCCACGCCGAAGACCGGTTCGCCGACGAGGAGCTCGAACGCCATGTCCTCGTCCTGCCGAACAAGGGGCAGGCATTGAGACCGCTCGAGGATGAGGTTGGCGGTCATCAGGCGTGGGGCGATGGGACGGCGGGTCAGGTCGTCGACGGGTTTGTGGCGATGCCGCAGCGCGTGCAGGACGCCGAGGACGTTCACGATCACATACGCGAGGTGGCGGTGGCCGTCATCGACGATCAGGTTGAGGTCGACATCGTCGGATTCGCGAAACCCGCCGCTCGCGAGCGAACCCGCGATCGAATCGCTGGTGATGAACGGCGCGACTGACACCAGGGTGCGGATGAAATCCACCGCAAGCCCGATATAGGCGCCTGACTCTGCGGCGTGCGTCAGAGAGCGACCGCGGATGGCAGGCGCGCGATGGAGGCAGGCGCGCTCGACGACCAGGTCCTCCGCGATCGCCAGCTCGGGGTCGGCCGCGACCGTCCACCGGACGTCGCTTTCGGCGATGGCCCCACCGAGGCAGAGCTCCGCGAGGCGTGACGGCGAGACCGCGTACCCACGCCTGTCGAGCAGCGCGATCGTCCGGCGAACGCGCTCGCCAACAGGGCGCCCGGCCACCGCCGCGTAGCCGACGCTCACGGGGTGGGATACGGGTTTGGGTTACGTGCCATCATCGAGTCGCAGGATCAACACGGGCACGAACAACTCTTGGAGGAGGGCAGATGACAGCCGACGGACATTTCCAGGTTCCCCAGCCGACCAACGAGCCGGTTCGTTCCTACGCCCCCTCTGACCCGCACCGCAAGAGCCTTAAGTCTCGCTTGGCCGAGCTCACGGATGCAAGGACCGAGGTGCCGATGCTGATCGGCGGCGAGCGGCGCTGGGGCGCGTCGCGAGCCGACATCCGAGCGCCGCACCGGCACGAGCTTGCCATCGCTGAGTACGCAGTTGGCGGCGCAAAGGACATCGACGACGCGATCAAGGCTGCCCTGGGCGCGCGCAGGGTGTGGGCCGCCACAGCCTTTCACGAGCGAGCGGCGGTCCTCCTCCGCGCGGCAGCGCTGCTTGCCGGTCCGTGGCGCGACACCATCAACGCCGCCACGATGCTCGGCCAGTCGAAGACCGTGCACCAGGCGGAGATCGACGCCGCGTGCGAGACGATCGACTTCTGGCGTTACAACGCCTTCTTCGGCGACCAGCTGCTCCGCAACCAGCCGTACAACGACGGCACGGCATGGAACCGCCTCGAGTACCGGCCGCTCGAGGGCTTCATCTTCGCCGTCAGCCCGTTCAACTTCACCTCGATCGCCGGCAACCTGCCCACCGCTCCGATGCTGATGGGCAACACCGTGGTTTTCAAGCCGGCTACCCAGACCCTGCTGGTGAGCCACTTCCTGATGGAGCTTCTCATCGAGGCCGGCATGCCGCCCGGGGTGATCAACATGGTCAGCGGCAGCGCGTCTGAGATCTCAAGCAAGGTGCTCAACCACCCCGAGCTGGCAGGAATCCACTTCACGGGCTCAACCGAGGTTTTTCACGGCATGTGGCGCGAGGTCGGCCAGAACATCGACCGCTACCGAACGTATCCGCGACTTGTGGGCGAGACCGGTGGCAAGGATTTCGTTGTTGCGCATGACTCGGCCGACACCGACGCGCTTCGCACCGCGCTGATCCGGGGCGCCTTCGAGTACCAGGGCCAGAAGTGTTCCGCCGCGTCGCGCGCCTACATTCCACAGTCGATGTGGAAGGAGATGAAGCCCGAGCTGGTCGACCTGGTCGAGGCGATTCCGCAGGGCGACGTCGCAGACTTTCGCAACTTCATGGGCGCGGTGATCGACGGTCGTGCCTACGCCAACCACATGAGCGCCATCGAATACGCGCGCAAGACCGACACCGCGAAGGTCGTCGCGGGAGGCGAGGGCGACGACAAGGTGGGATGGTTCATCCGGCCGACCGTCATCGAGACAACAGACCCGGACTTCAAATTGCTGCGCGAAGAGCTCTTCGGCCCGATCCTGACCGTCTACCCGTACGCGGACGGGAAGTTCGAGGAGACCCTGGACCTGTGCGACAGGACGAGCCCGTACGGTTTGACAGGGGCGGTCTTCGCACGCGACAGGCAGGCCATCCACAAGGCGTCGGAGAAGCTGGTCAACGCGGCCGGCAACTTCTACATCAACGACAAGCCCACGGGCGCGGTGGTGGGGCTGCAGCCGTTCGGCGGGGCCCGTGCCTCCGGGACCAACGACAAGGCGGGGTCATTTCTCAATCTCATCCGGTGGGTCAGTCCTCGAGTGATCAAAGAGACCCACGCGCCGCCGACGGAGCACCGCTATCCGTTCATGGAAGACGACCACGAGCGAGGCGCGCTCTAAGACCGTTCGGTTCGAGGTCGAGGGGGCGGTCGTCACCGTCACCATCGACCGCCCCCAGGTCCGGAACGCGGTCGACTCGGAAACCGCTGCGGCGCTGGCGGACAGCTTCCGCCGGTTCGACGCCGACGAAAGCCTGTCCGTCGCGATCCTCACAGGGGCGGGCGGCCATTTCTGTGCCGGCTTCGACCTGAAGGCGCTCGCCGCCGGCTCCGGCAACCGGTTGGGCGAAACCGGTGATGGTCCGATGGGCCCGACGCGAATGACGCTGGGCAAACCGGTGATCGCGGCGATCGAGGGCTACGCCGTGGCCGGTGGGTTGGAGCTCGCGCTGTGGTGCGACCTGCGCGTGGCGGCGAACAACGCGACGCTGGGCGTCTTCAATCGCCGGTTTGGCGTGCCCTTGATCGACCTGGGCACGGTGCGCCTGCCGCGCCTCGTCGGGCAGGGCCGTGCGCTCGACCTGATCCTTACCGGCAGGCCCGTCCCTGCCGAGGAAGCGAAGCAGATCGGTCTCGTCGAGCGCCTGGTCGAGCCCGGCCACGCGCTGGCTGCGGCGCAGGAGCTCGGCCGCCAGATCGCGGGAATGCCTCAGGGCGCCCTGCGCGCCGACCGGCGAAGCGCACTGGAACAGTGGTCGCTGACCTGGGACGACGCGATGCGTTTGGAGCACCAGGGCGGAACCGAAGTCATCGCTTCGGGCGAAGCTCAAGAGGGCGCGCGTCGATTTGCGGAAGGGTCAGGACGTCACGGTAAGTGAAGGCGGCCACGAAAAGCAGGACCACCGCGCCGAGCTCGGCGGCGATCACCGGGATCGGGCCCCAGATGGGCTCGCCCTCCACCGCCAGGATGCCCGCCAGCAGGTAGATCCAGGTCCATGCCGGTGTCTTGGCGCGAAGGCAGAGCCAGGCCGCGAGCCCCAGCATGGCGAGGTCGTCGAGGTGAACGTATGGCGTTGCGAGCATGCCACCGACGAGCGCGCAGACGTAAATCCACTCGATGCCGTGGCGGCGTAGGCGGTAGGCCAGGCCCAGCATCCAGATCGCGACGACCACCTGGACCGGGCGTGCGGCATCCCCCAGCAGATACGCGAGGGTGAGCTCACGGTTGACCGGCACGCCGGCGGCGAAGCTGAGGCGAGCCAGATATGCCCCGAGGCCGTCGGCGCCCAGGGCGAGAGCCGAAGCCGCGGCCAGCACGCCCAGCGCGAGCACGCTGCCGAGAAAGGCGCGGTACTGCCGCGCCGCCAGCAGGGCAAGCGGTACCAGAAAGGCGAGCTGCGGCTTGAGGACGAGCAGTCCGAGCGCGATGCCCGCCAGCAGCGGTCGATTCGCGCGCAGCAGTGCGTAAGAGCCCGCGACCCCCAGCGCAACGAACATTCCAGGCTGGCCCAGCTGCAAGCCGTAGATGACGGGCAGCCATCCCACGGCCGCGGCGAGATAGATGAGGCGAGCGCGACCCGCGCCCGGCGCGGCAAGGTACCACGTCCCAACCAGAGCTGCCACGAGGAGCGTGCTCCAGATCCAGTACGCGACTGGGTACGGCAGTGGCGTCAGAGGCACGGCGGACCATGCCACCGGCGGCGGGCTGATGTAGCGCGCCAGCTCGGCGACCTTAATCCCCGACCCGAGCGTGTCGAGCTGCGCCTGCTGAAGCGAGAGGTCGTACATCGAGGGCCAGCCGCGCGCGAGCCCGATCTTCGCGGCGGCGTAGTAGAACGTGAAGTCGTTGTGGAAGTGGTCCCCCGCGTAGGCGGCCGCCCACTGGTAGAGGTCGAAGAGCGCGAAGAGGGCGGCGGTGACCGCGCCGGCGGCAGCGCCGAGGTTCCGCCACCGCCGGCCCGAAGATGCGATCACCGGCGCAGGTTACCTTTTGTGATGGTGACTTCGACCGGTTTTGAACCTCGCGTTATCGAGCTGCGTGACGGCACGAAGGTGCACCTGCGTCCGATCGTTCCCGAGGACGAGCCCCTGCTCCATGAGGCGGTGGCGTCGATGTCAGAGAGGACCGTCTACTTCAGGTTCTTCTCACCCATCAAGCGCATGTCGGACGCCCTGGCGCACCGGCTCGCGGTCGTGGATTACCAAGATCGTTTCGCCCTCGTGGCGACTACGCACAGGCCCAATGGAAAGGAGCGCATCGTAGGGGTCGCGCGGTACGACCGGGCCCGCGAGACGGATGTGGCGGAGGTGGCCCTGGCTGTGATCGACGAGTTTCAGCGCCGCGGCCTGGGCAGCGTGCTTCTCGGGGAGCTCGCCCGCGTGGCAAAGAAGCACGACATCAAGAGCTTCCAGCTCATCGTCCTTCCCGAGAATCGCGAGATGCTAGGGCTGCTGCGCAAGATGGGTTGGATCCACCAGGCGAAACTGAGCGGCGGCGTCTACGAGATATCGTTCGACGTGCCCTCGTGATCGACACCCAGCTGATCGCGTTCGCGGGAGTGTCCCTGTTGCTTGCCGTGACACCCGGGCCGGACATGGCCGTGGTGACCAAGAACGCGCTCGCGCACGGGCGACGAGGAGTGGTGCTCACCACCAGCGGCATCGCACTCGCGCTCGTGATCTGGGTTACGGCGACTGCGGTCGGCCTCTCCGCGCTGCTGCGAACTTCGGGTGAGCTGCTGGTCGCGCTAAAGCTCATCGGCGCCTGCTACCTCGCGTATCTCGGGATACGCACGTTGGTCGAATCGCGTTCCCGGCCGCCCGATCTACTCGCGGGCATACCGCCCGCAGCATCCGCCCACGCCGTGTTCAGGCAGGGATTCCTCTCGGCCATCAGCAATCCGAAGCTCGGCGTGTTTTTCGTCACGTTTCTTCCGCAGTTCGTGCTGCCGGGCCAGCAGGTGCTGCCGCGACTCCTGCTGCTGGGCGTGACGTTCGCCGTCATCGGGTGGATCTGGATGAACGTTTACGGGCTTTTTGTGACGCGGCTCCGCAGCGTGATCACCGCACCGCGGGTGCGGCAGTGGATGCAGAGAGTGACCGGGGTCGTGCTGCTGGGGTTCGGCGCGCGGTTGGCGCTCGAGAGAATCTAGGCCCAGCCGAACTCCGTGCAGAGATAGTCGAAGGCCTGCCCCTCCGGCATCCCATAAGGAAAGTTCTTCGGGTCGGCCGGTCCGAGCGCGAAGATCGCCACCGTCACGCCCCCATGGCTCGCCACGATCACGGCGAAACGGACTTTGGCCGCGGTCTGCGATGAGCCGACCAGGTTGGCGGAATAGACCTCGCCGACACCATCCTGGTTGCCGATATGCGCTCCCTTCAGGTTTCCGACCAGAGTCACGCCTTGCCATTGCGATGTCGGAAGGCTCGATACCGTCGAGCGCAACACCTGGTCTGGGTTGCCGCCGCTCGAACCTGTGACCTGGACCTGGCCGAGCTTTGTCCCCAGCGTGATGCCATGAGCGTCCTGGGTGCGCACGGTCCATTGGGAGAAGTAGTTGACCTGGAACTTGTACGCCGAGCTCACGTATGTCGCCTCTTCAGCCAGCGGCGTGACGAACTTGGGTGAGCAGTTCACGGTGCAGGGCGTGCGATTGCCGCCGACGAATTGCGAGCTGGCGAACCCGCCGATGACCACCGCCACCACGATCAGGATGAGCACGAGGCCTCCGGCGATCAGCGCCGGGGCAAGCTTGTACTGGCCCGCAGTCGGGTAGGTCGCCCTCGGCGCCGGCGGGTAGTGGTAGGCGGGCTGGGCCGCGACGGCTTGCATCAGCACGGGCGTTCCACATCGGCCGCAGAACGTGGCGTTAGGGGGAAGTGGTGCACCACACCGCCCGCAGTAACGTTCCGGCGCCGGCAACGCCATTACGCGCCACCCACCAGTCTTGGGCGGCCCTGCTTCGACGCCGCTGCTCGGGCCGCGCCGCAGGCTGGGCAGAACGCCATCGTCGGCACGATGCGATGGCACTCGGGACACGGAGCGTCCGGCCCGATCTCATGCTCGGCGCCTTCGGCCAGCAGCGCCTCATGGAT